>NZ_JBQQBR010000023.1:0-196772 GCF_052245935.1 Nonomuraea sp. 3N208
CGTGATCAAGACCGTCGCCCGTGACGCTTACGGCTTCCGCAACCCCGAATCCCAACGACTCCGCACCCGCTGCGCCACCACGCGAAAGAGCCGCGGCTGCCTCAACCCCGCTTAACTTCGAAGAGCCCGTATTTCCCAGATAGAAAGCCGTGAAGTGCTGGCCTCCCGGCTCCCAGAGCACGAGCCACTGACCGCCGGCGTGGCGTTGTAGATGGAGCGCCCACGCCCACCCGAGCTCGTCCGGAACGTGCGCCTTGTTGGCAGACACCGCCACGGACAACCGCGGAACTCGGGAGATCATCTTCTCCAAGTCGGAAAGGAAGTCGGTGGTCATCAGGAGCGCCTCACATCACGGCATGTTCGGGAGGGTGCAACGAAAGCGGGCGAAGCTCTGTGGGGCGGAGTTCGGCGTACCGCTGGGCTATGCGGCGGGCGGCCGCGACAGGAAGTGCTGCAGAATGTGCGGGCCACGATGCCCGACGGCCTCGCCGAGGGTCCAGCAGTTGGCCGTGTCCTTCACGGTGAGCATGGCCTCGATCATGTTCCGGCAGGTCAGCCGGGTCTCCCTACGCGGGAAGCAATCAGCCAGCCGCTCCATCAGCCCCGCAAAGCAGCTCGGCCATCGTTCATGCGCTACCGTGACCCCTGCGGCCACCGTGTCTATGTTCGTCGTCACAAACGATCATGATGCTGGTGGCCGTTCCCATGCCCACAGGCGCCCCCACGGATCGCAGCCCTCGAAGATCCCGAACTACAGCTGCCGTAACCGATCACACAGCGTCACACCGAACCATCAACCATTCGACATTGAAATCGCCCTGGTACACCCTCGTAGCCTATTCTATTGGACGAAGCTCCACGAGCAGCAGAGGCCTCGCTTGAGCTTGCGTCTCAGCATTCGTGATGAAGCTACTAATTCGTGGGTCATCACGGAAATCATAGGACGCTATTTCGCCGATACTTAATAGATTCTTTTTCCATTTAGTCGACGTCATTTGTATTCTATCGGAAGTCCCGTCATCGATGGCCCACCCTCTCTGCTGAAGATCACCAGCCGCTTTGCTGATCGCAGCCTGTATATCCGAGCCGCCGGCGTCGATCACCAGGATCTCTAGAACCCGGGTAGTACCATCCCAGCCATCTTCAAGAACTGTTTGCGCGACCACACTACCAACACTACGGACGTCAGCAACGGCACCGGGATCGACTCGGTACTCTTGAGGGAACACCCATGAGCCACAGCTTGAGCTGAGCAGGAGCGCGCAGGATAAAACTACGCTCAACCCAAAGCGCTTCAGGTTCAGATGTCTAAACGCTCTTACACATACGGCAGGTGGCATATATCACAGAAGCCTCTCTATTACATGCCCACGGATTCCCAGTACGAATCTACTATTTCGCGACCAACACCGATCATCCATCGCCTGCGATCCATCGCAGCATCGATGTTCTTGTTATTGTAGTGCATGCGCACTAGCTCCGCACTGGAATAGCCACTCTGGGCCCATCTCGCGAACTGCTTCGCGTTGCTTGCCGCGCAGCCGCAGTAGGCGATTGCCGCTTCCCAGTCGTTGATAGGGCGAGTCGCCGCCTCCCGGCCGGACCTCAGTGGTCCCTCGTAAATATAATACGTGTCCTTCAGGTGGGCCATGCGGGCGGCGGCGAGCCGTATCGACCACCCATCGTTATAAATCAACAGATTTGCGATCTGCTTGTCTGTCATGTTTTCCGCATAGACACCATTTACCTTCTTTCCTGTATAATATTTCTTTAGCAGGTGCTTTGCCTTGTATACCTCCAGTTGGGAGATTCCAAGAGAAGCACCTTTCGCCTCTTTCCAGTAAGAGTATTCACCTGCCCCTATCTTGCTTATTTGGGTTTCAAGGAAGAGACCTTCGTAAATAAGGACAGCTGACAGAGCGCGTTTGTCCACGCCAAACTCTTTTGCTGCATCGGCAATGGCTTGCGCATGTGACACAAGTGCCGAGTATAGGGAGTAGTATTTCCGCGCTTCGCGGGTACCAGGACCTGGTGGGCCTGCATCGCCTCTCGCGAAGCGCGCAGATCCGATATTCTCGGAGCTGGCTTGCAGCATCTTCTTCCAGCCACGGAGCCGTACGTCATCTGGGCTATAGGTCTGGGCTTTCTGCATGGCGTTAAAGCTTTCTAGGCCGCCTACAGAGACCCAAAGCACTGCCAGGGAGTCACCGTCCAGTTCTGGCAACCATCGTGCCATGTAGTCGTTCTGCACCTTTTCGCTGGCGAACCAGAAGTTGGGCTGGTCGACGGGGCGACCATTGGGCATGTACTCCCAGCCGAGTCTCTCGATTTCATCCTGGCCGAGCCAGAAGTTTTTCTCGAATTCCAGCTGGATGAAGCGGATCCAGTCCGCGCCGGGATTGGCAGCGCCGCAATCTCCGACGAATTCTGCGAGGCATGCGATGGGTCCGCCGCCGCCGCCATACATACCGCAGGCTCCGATACAGTAGCCCCCTCCGCCGCTGCTGCCGCCACCGCTCACGATGCCGTGCTGGGCGTAGATGTCGATGGCCGATTGGTAGTCGACGCCGGGTGTGTAGGAGGAGCTCCCGATGCTGGCGGTGGCGTGGCCGGTGGGGTCGGTGCCGGTCAGGGGTGAGGCGTTGGCGTAGGTGTAGCGGTTGGCCTGGACGGAGGGGCTGGGGTTGAGGGTTGCGGTGTCGCGGCTGGTGAAGGTGCCGGTGCCGGGCTGGTACCAGCGGGCGTGCATGTTGACCTTGCCGGTGTCCGGGTCGGTGTACTCGCCCTGGTAGCCGAGCTGGGTCTTGGTGCCGGTCTGGGCGGTGACGGTGCCGAACGGGTCGTAGGCGGTCGAGGTCTGCAGGCTCGTGGTGAAGGTGGCCACCAGGTCGCCGTGCAGGTCGTTCAACGCTGCCACCGCTGCGCCGGTGCCTTCCTTGAGCCCGAGCAGGCCGCCGCCAGGGTCGCGGGCGTACTTGGCTTGGACGGCGCCGCCGCTGTCGGTGATGGCGGCCTGGCGACGACGACGCCAGGCCCGCGCCCGCTGGTTCCACCAACGCGCCCGCCTAGCCACCGCATATACCCTTGGCCGGCGATCCGCGCGGAGAAACTGTTCCACACGCTGGCCCACCGCTACGAACCCAGCGCCACCCAGCTCGCCGCCACCGTGCTCCACGAGCTCCTGCGCCCGTAGCCGGCACGGTCAAGCAACCCGTGCGTTATCCCCGGGGTCGGGGATGCCCACGCCGGGCAGGCGAAGCCGGTGAGGTCCGCGGGCGAGGCTGATCCAGCGGCCGGGGTTGATGAGGCTGTGCCAGGCTGCGCCCATGTCGGGGCTGGTGGACCGGTGGCCGGTCGGGCGGCGAGTTCCACGGAGGTCACACCGCGCGGTAGTGGTGGAAGGTGGCCCCGCTCACGCCCTCCTTTATGTCATGCGCGGGGCCACCAGCTCAGCTCGCCGCCTGGTGACGCAGCGATGAGCCGAGCAGCTTCATGGGATTGGCTCCAGGCACATGCCGTCCAACCGGACAACCAGTTGCAGGGCGAGGCAAGATGCCTGCTGGGCGAACTCGTCGAACCCGACGTAGATGTTGTGCCCGGTGTGGATTGCGGTGCCGCCCGGACCGGGGGTGAAGGTGTCGGCCAGGACTCCCACCGGTTCCGCGCTGGCGGCGGTGTAGACGGCTGAGTTCTTGCGGAGTTGGGGACAGTAGGCCAGCGACTCGGGGATGCACGCGGGACAGGTGGGCGGGGCGTTCGTGAGCCCGCTGTCTCGGCTCATCGCGCGGAACGCGGTCTCGGTGATCACCCACCACATGCGCCCGGTTCGTGGGTCCCTGCCGGTCTTCCCGCAGACCTGACAGAGGCCGCGAAGCATGGCCAGCCACTGACGTCTGACATTCAGCATCCGCCACAGCGGTTGCCCGCGCCGGTTCTGACGGATACGGCCCCGAAGGAAACCCCCGACCCAATCGCTCGGACGTGGATCGGGATATGTGAGCCGAATGTCGCCGAAGGGGTGATGCTTGGCGAACAACAGGCGGTGTTCGATGGCTTCGCCAGACCAGGCGATGACGTAGGGGACACGCAGTGGTGCGGGGCTCTCGGCCGCGCTGCTCGATGGTCGTTGCAGGGTGGTCATCGGCAGGTCTCCGCCTCCCGCCAGGTGTGAACCACGCTCTTGGCCATCGCGAGCGGCGCAAGCCGTCGAGGAGAGTCGGCCTCGATGAGGTCGCATGACGCGCGGTGCCTGCCGTGTAACGTGTCGCCGACTCGCCAAGTGTCGAACTCCAGGATCACCGGGACCGACGTGGCGTTGCGCTCGCGTGCCTGATGAGAACGGTGTTCGGAGGGCATGACTGTGACGCTAAGAACGTGAGCTGTGGTGTCTCAAGGAGGTTGCCGAGCGTTGCCGTGAAGATCCTTGCCTCGGGATCGGCCCACACGTTGTGCGCAATCTTTGGCAACTTTCTTGATGACCTGTCAGGGCGGGCGCAAACTTAGGCATGACACATCCGTTCGGCGAGGAGGATCTCCGATGAGCCTGGAATTCCTGGGAAAGGACCCGGACAGTCCCAACGGCGGCTCGCCAACCATCTGGCAAGACAGCGAAACGGGCGACCTCTGGATTCAGGGCTGGGCGGCCCAGGACTTGGTCGCCGAGATCGGCAAGATCCCTGACGGTGAAGCCGTCGTCCGCATCCCCCGACGCATGCTCCAGTTCCTTCCGGAGGTGAACGGTGACCTCAGGCGCGGCGATTGATGAGGCCCTCCGCCGCTGCAAGCGATCCGCCGTACACCTGGAGATGCGCGACGGATACATGCTGGACGACCCCGACTTCCACGCCTGGCAAGCCGGTCACCGGCTCGATCCCGACGACCGGTCCTCCTGGTGGCGACCCTGGCTCCAGAACATCGTGGACGCCGCCGCGCGGGGAGCCGAAGTAAAGCGAGCCCGTATCGTCTCCGAGCCCGTGAGCGACTACATCCGTTACGAGTACGACGTCACCTTCCCCAACGTCCGCGCAGGCGAGCAGGTGAGGTGGCTTCCCCGCCGACAAGCCACTGACCTGGCGCTCCCGGGGAACGACTTCTGGCTGTTCGACCAGGAGACGCTCCTGATCAACCACTTCAGCGGCAACGGCGACTGGTTGGACGTCGAGCACGTCACCGACCCTGCAGTGATCAAGCTGTGCAGCGAAGCCTTCGAGGCGGTCTGGCATCACGCCATCCCGCACGACGACTACCACGTCGATTGACCCTTGCGCTCCTCATCATCCAGCGCACACGAGGCGCTCCAAATCCTCGCCGCCCGGCTCCGCAGGATCCGTAAGGATGCCCGCCTGTCGGGCCGCGAGCTTGGGCGGCTGGCGGGTTGGCACGCATCCAAGGTCAGCCGGATCGAGCATGCACATCGACCACCCTCGACCCACGACGTACGGGTCTGGTGCCAGCTCTGCGGAGTCCCGGAGCAGGCCGAGGACCTCATCGCCTCTCTGGAGGCGATCGAGGGCATGTTCGTCGAGTGGCGGCACATGGAACGCACAGGACTCCGCCACGCCCAGGAGTCGGTTCTGCCGCTCTGGGAGCGTACGCGGCGGTTCCGCTTCTACGCCCCCAACCTCATACCCGGCCCGCTCCAGACGCGCGCCTACATCGCCGCCGTGCTGACCGCCCTCCAACAGCGCCGCGACCTCCCCGACGACGTCGAGGATGCCGTACAGGTCCGGGTGGATAAGCAGCAGGTCCTCCACAAGGGCGATCATCGTTTCGTCGTCATCGTTGAGGAGAACGTCCTACACCAGCCGATCGGAGGCCCCGACGTCATGACGGGCCAGCTCGGCCACCTGCTGACCGTCAGCACCCTGCCCTCCGTGTCCCTCGGCATCATCCCGTTGGGCGCAGACAGGTCCAGCATGTGGCCCACCGAAGCGTTCTTCATGTTCGACGACGAGGAGGTGACCGTTGAACTCGTGTCGGGCCACCTGACGGTCACGCGGGCGCACGAGATTGCGATGTACTCCCGTACCTTCACGGAACTGGCCGAATTGGCTGTCTACGGCAAAGCCGCCCGCGCGCTGATAACGAGAGCGATTCAAGTCGTAGACGGGCAGGCGTCAGGTTCTCCCTAATCAAGAAGAGGACCACCCCGAAACGGTGGAAGCGTCCCTGCCGACCCTGCGACTACTCAACAGATCGGCCTCCAGCAGGCGCCCCACTTCCCGTTGCATCGTCGTCAGCGGCACTCCGACACGCTGTGCAAGCTCGGTCAACGTGAACTCGCGATCGGGTTGAAGGTAGAGCAAGGTGAGCAGATCCGCCTGATGCCGCGACCGGATCGGCAACAACGGCGGCGGCTCACTACGCATAGACGAAACTTGTCACCCATCTATGCGTACGAAAACACTGTGCGCGCGGGCCAGATGACCGCCCATACTGGGCCGCGTGGATCTCGTGGCGTACGTGCGGGAAGCGTTCGGCTGGGATGAGGACGTCGTGGCGTCCCCGGGGCCGCGGGGTGCCCTCGGGCAGATCTGGCGGCTGGAGGTCGGCCCGGAGCGCTACGCGCTGAAGGAGATCTTCGGCGAGCCGCCGTCGGAGGTGCTGATCAACGCCGAGCTGGCGTTCGCGCGGCAGGCCGCCGCGGCCGGGGTGCGGCTGCCCGCCAGCCACGCCGACCGCGACGGGCGCTATCTGCTCACGACGCCCGATGGGACGTGGCTGCGCCTGTACGACTGGGCCGACCTGCGGCCGGTCGAGCTGACGGCGCAGACCACGCCGCAAGAGCTCGGGGTGCTGCTGGCGCGCCTGCACCGATGCGCCGGACCCATGGCCGTCGAGCAGGATGGCCGGCCGCCCGACCCCTGGTACGACCGGGTGCCCGCCACTGATGAGCTGGCGAAGCTGTCCGCGTCGGGTCCGGCGTGGGCGGCGCGGCTGGCCGACCGGCTCGTCATGGTGCCCGAGTTGTGCGCGGCGGTCGTGCCGGTCGATCCTGCCGGCCTGCTCGTCTGCCACCGGGACCTGCACCCGGAGAACGTCCTGGCCGATCCCGCCGGCGGGCTGGTGGTCGTCGACTGGGACAACCTCGGGCCCGCCGCGCCGGGCCGGGAGCTGGCCCGGGCGCTGTTCGACTGGTTCTGCGACCACTCGGTCGCCGACCTCGACGCCATGCGCGGCATGTACGAGGCCTACGTGCGCGCGGACGGCCCCGGGCGCATCACCCAGCCGGCGGACTTCTCGATGCTGGTCGCCTCCCGGCTCAACTTTCTGCTGGTCCAGGCACGCCACGCCCTCGACCCGGGAGCCGAGCCGCGCCACCGCAAGTGGGCGGAACGCGAGATCGACGAGGCGCTGCGGATCCTGCCGACCCCGCGGCAGCTGGCCGACGTGCTG
The DNA here is from genome assembly GCF_052245935.1 of Nonomuraea sp. 3N208. Taxonomy (NCBI): domain Bacteria; kingdom Bacillati; phylum Actinomycetota; class Actinomycetes; order Streptosporangiales; family Streptosporangiaceae; genus Nonomuraea; species Nonomuraea sp. 3N208. The sequence goes on from NZ_JBQQBR010000023.1 coordinate 7,396, forward strand.
GAGATGGCCCTCAGGGCTCCTTGACCGCCAGCACGGGGCAGGACCAGTCCAGCGGGCTGCCTTCCAGTGCCCTCCGGAGCGCGAGTGCAACCGCTCTGCCTTGCCAAACCGATATTGGTCATAATTCAGACCGGTCGCTAAAATGACCTGTATGGAGACCATTCCAATCACCGAGGCCAAGGCTCGTATCGCCGAACTCGCCGACCGCGTCGCCCGCGAGCATGACCACTTCACCATCACCCGCAACGGCCGCGCCGATGTCATGCTGATCTCCGTGGCCGAATACCGGTCGATGCAGGAGACTCTCGAGATCCTCAGCGACAACGAGACCTTGGCCGACCTGCGCGCTTCCCGCGAGGACTTCGCCTCGGGAGATACCTTCACCGCCGAAGAAGTCCGTGCTGAGCTCGAGCGCCGCCGGAGTCAGACCGAGTGAGCACCTCACCGCCCGATCCCGCCGAACCGTACACCGTGCTCTTCTCCCGCTGCGCCCGGCGCAACCTCCACGAAGATCTCCCGCTGGACGTCGCCTTCGCCGCCATGGAAACCATCGAAGGTCCTCCCGCCACCAATCCTCACAGGATCGGCAAACCCCTAGAAGAGCCCTACGACGGCTATCACTCCGCCCGTCGCGGCACCTACCGCATCATCTACCGCATCAACGAGGCCAAGCACACCATCGAGATCCACTCCATCAGGCATCGCCGACACGCCTACAGGACCTGATCTCGCGCATTCACGGGCGAATGTACGCCCGTGAATGCGAGCTCGCCGGTCACACCTGGACCGTGCTGGAGATGGCCCTCAGGACTCCTTGACCGCCAGCACGGGGCAGGGCGAGTCCAGCAGGATGCGCTGAGCGGTGCTGCCCATGATGAGCTTGCCGACCGGGGAGCGGCGCGGCACCCCGATCACGACGAGGCTCGCCGACTCCTGCTGCGCCACGTCGAGCACGGCGGCGGCCGGGTCGGTGTCCTGCACCTGCCGCACCTCGTGTCCGTCGCCCACTCGGCGTTCGAGGTCGGCCACCACCGCGGTGTCAGGGTCGATGTACGAGCCGGGGCGGGAGACGTTCACCACCACGAGCCTGGCCTTCCTGAGCTCGGCCTCGGCCAGCGCCTGGTCGAGGACGGCCTGACCGAGCGCCGTGGGGACGTAGCCGGCGACCACTGTCATGCTTCCACCTTCTCTCGGGACGAGTCCTTGCGCTTGGACAGGCGCAGGACCGGGGGCACGACGATGATCAGGACGATCACGGCGAGCAGCGTGGCGGTGATGGGCTGGGTGAGGAACCCGGTCACGTCGCCGCCGAAGATGCGCATCGACCGCCGGAACGACGACTCCAGCAGGCTGCCGAGCACGAACGCCAGCACGAGCGGCCCCGGCTCGTAGCCGGCCTTCTTCATCAGGTAGCCGAGCACCCCGAGACCGACCATGAGGAACATGTCGAAGACGCTCATCCTGACCGTGTAGACGCCGATCATGGTGACGAGGATCGTCAGCGGGGCCAGAATCGCCTGCCGCACCCGCAGGATGCGCACGAACACCCCGATCAGCGGCATGCTCATGGCCAGCAGCAGCAGGTTGCCGACGTACATGGAGTTGACCACGCCCCAGAACAGGTCGGGCTTCTCCGCCACCAGCATCGGGCCGGGCGTGATGCCCTGGATGAGCAGCGCCCCGAACATGATCGCCATGGTGGCGTTCGCCGGGATGCCCAGTGTCAGCAGCGGGATGAACGACGAGGTCGCGGCGGCGTTGTTCGCCGTCTCCGGCCCGGCCACGCCCTCGATGGCGCCCTTGCCGAACTTCTCCGGCTCCTTGCTCGCCCGCTTCTCCACGGCGTAGGCGACCATGGACGACATGGTCGCGCCGCCGCCCGGCAGGATGCCGAGCAGGAAGCCGAGGAACGAGCCGCGGGTGATCGCGCCTTTGGACTGGCTGAGCTCCGCGCGGGGGGGGTAGACCGAGCCGACGGACGCGGCCGGCTCCGGGGGCCGGCGCAGCGACTCCAGGTTGTAGAGGATCTCGCCGACGCCGAACAGGCCCATCGCGACGATGACGAAGTCGATCCCGTCGAGCAACGGGTCGACGCCGAGGGTCAGGCGCGAGACGCCTTCCAGCGGGTCCTGCCCGACGGTGGCCAGCAGCAGCCCGACCGTGGCCATGAGGATGCTCTTGAGCGGCGATCCGGTGCCGAGCGTGGTGATCAGCAGGATGCCGAGCAGGGCCAGCGCGGTGTACTCCGAGGGCCCGAAGTCCAGCGCGAAGCCGGCCACCAGCGGCGCCACGAACGTCAGGCCGATGATCGCGACCGTGCCGCCGATGAAGGAGCCGATGGCGGCGATGCCGAGCGCGGAGCCGGCCCGGCCCTGCCGGGCCAGCGCGTGCCCGTCGATGGCGGTGACCACGCTGGACGCCTCGCCGGGCAGGCGCAACAACACCGAGGTGATGGTGCCGCCGTACTGGGCGCCGTAGAAGATGCCGGCCAGCATGATGATGGCCGCGGTCGGCTCGATGTTGTACGTGATCGGCAGCAGCACCGCGATGGTGGCCGCCGGCCCGAGGCCGGGCAGAACCCCGATCAGCATGCCGAGGGTGACCCCGAGCAGGCAGTAGAAGAGGTTCTCCGGCTGGAAGACCACGCCGAAGCCGTCGATCACCGGGGAGAGGAAGTCCATGTCCAGTCTCACAGTTGGATGATGTGGGGCAAGGACACCCCGAGCCCTGTGATGAACAACAGGTAGAGCGCCGCCGTCGCGACGACCGAGACCACGGCGGTCACCCGCCAGCTCTCCCGGCCGAGCCCCTTGAGCCACAGCACGAGCAGCGCGATGGTCGGCACCTCGAAGCCGACGAGCTCGAACAGGAACGCGTACCCGATCAGCGAGGCGGCCGCGATGGCGACCGTCACGACGTCCTTGGTGAACCGTTCCTCGTCACCGCGCGGCCGCGACTGCAGCACCAGCACCGCGGCGACGACCACCATGGCGACGCTGACCACCAGCGGCCACATGCCGGGCCCGGGGGCTGACAGGCTGCCGACCCCCAGGCTCCACGACATGATCGCGGCCAGCACGCCGATGGTCAGCGGAACCACGGCGGCCACCACGTTCAGCCGGCGTTCGTAGCTCACTGCTGCGCCTTCAGGTCGATGCCGAGGTCCTTGGCCAGGGTCTCGAATCGCTTGAGGCTCTCGTTCAGCTGGGTGCCCACCTGCTCGCCGTTGGCGTCCCAGCGGCCGATGTAGTTGGCCTTCAAGATCTCGTTGTACTCGGGCGAGGCGATGGCCTTGTCAATGGCCGCGGCCAGCTTGTCGCGCACCTCGGCGGGCAGCCCGGCCGGCCCGGCCACGAACCTGCGCTGGTCCACCACGACGTCGTAGCCGGCTTCCTTGGCGGTCGGCACCTCGGGCATGGCCTCGAGACGCTTGTCGGAGAAGACGGCGAGCGCCCGCATCTTGCCCGCCTGCACGTGCTTGAAGCCCTCGGCGATCTGCACGGACGCGGCGTCGACCTTGCCGCCGAGCACCGCGGTCACGGTCGGCGCGCCGCCGTCGAAGGGCACCGGCGCGGCGTTCGTCTTGCCCAGGCCGAACAGCAGGGTCTGCGACAGCTGGCTGCCGGTGCCGGGGCCGGTGGTGCCGTACTTGACGTCGGAGGCCTCGACCAGGTCCTTGAGCGTCTTGTACTTCGAGTCTGCGGGCACGACCAGGACGTAGTCCTCCACCGCCAGGCCCTTGATGAAGGTCATGTCGGTGAGCTTGACCGGGTCGGCGTCCGTCAGCATGAGCGGACCGATGGCGAACAGCGACTGCGGCATCACCGCGATGCGGTAACCGTCTGGCTTGCTACCGAACACATCCTTACCGGCGATCTTGCCGTTGGCGCCCGGCTTGTTCACGACCACGGCCTTGGCGCCGAGCGGCTGCTCGATGCTCTTGGCGAGGGCGCGGGTGAGCAGGTCGGTGCTGCCGCCCGGGTCCGTCGGCACGGTGAACTCCACGGGCTTGTTCGGGTAGCCGGACGCGGCGGCGCTCTTGTCAGCGCTGCCGCCCTGCACGGAGCAGGCGGAGGCGGCCAGCGCGACGGCGGCCAGGAGGACTCCGATTCTCATGATTTTCTCCGTTTTCACCAGCGAGGGAGTGAGGGCTGGACCCAGTCGGGGTGGACCTTGCGCATGGCGGCGACGTCGTCGCGGTCACGCATATCGGGGCGGGCGAGCCAGCGTTCGTGCAACGCGGCCAGCGCGTCCCTGTCGAGCTCGACGCCGAGGCCGGGAGCGTCGCTCACCTCGATCGCGCCGCCGACGAAGCGGTGCGGCTCGGTGATGACGTCCTCGGTCTGCCAGGGGCGGTGGCTGTCGCAGGCGTAGCTCAGGTCGGGGATGACTCCGGCGACGTGGGTCATCGCCGCCAGGCTGATCCCGAGGTGGGTGTTGGAGTGCATGGACAGGCCCACGCCGTACGTGCGGCACAGCGCCGCCAGCTCGCGGGTGGCCTGCAGCCCGCCCCAGTAGTGGTGGTCCGACAGCACGACCTGGACGGCGTCCTTGGCGAACGCCTCCGGCACCTCGGCGAACGTGGTGACGCACATGTTGGTGGCCAGCACCGCGCCGGTGCGCTCGCGCACCTCGGCCATGCCGGCCACGCCCGCGGTCGGGTCCTCCATGTATTCGAGCAGGTCGCCGACCTCCTCGGCCACCCGCACGCTGGCCTCGACCGACCAGCCGCCGTTGGGGTCCAGCCGGAGCGGGTAGCCGGGGAACGCCTTGGCCAGCGCCTTGACGGCGGCGATCTCCTGCTCGGGCTCGAACACGCCGCCCTTGAGCTTGAAGGAGGTGAAGCCATAGTCGTCGGCGAAGCGCTGGGCTTGCCGGACGACGCCGTCGGGGTCGAGGGCGGCGCCCCAGTCGTCGGGCGCCTCGCCGCCGGGGTGCTCGGCCCAGCGGTAGAACAGGTAGCCGCTGTAGTCGACGCGGTCGCGCACCTTGCCGCCGAGCAGACAGTGCACCGGCAGCCCGGTCGTCTTGCCGAGCGCGTCGAGGCTCGCCACCTCGAAGGCGGACACGACGCTGCGGATCAGCTTCTCGTTGTTCCGGGTGCCGCGCAGGCCGGCCGGGTCGAACTCCTTGACGTTGTCCGAGGCTCCGGTCAGCGTCGCGGACGCCAGGGCGTACAGGCCGTTCATGGCGGTCAGGTCGCGGCCGGGGAGGACGTCGGCGAGCTTGCGGGCGACGTCCAGGTAGTCGGTGTCACCGTAGGTCTCGCCGATGCCGGTGACGCCGTCGTCGGTCTCGATCTCGACGATCGTGCGCGGCGTGTACGGCTGGTGCACGCCGAGCACGTTGAGCAGCGGCGGGTCGCTGATCAGGATGGGCGTGACAGTCGCCCGAACGATTCGTGACATGTGAGGGATTCCTTCTAGGCGGCGGCGAGGGCGAGTCCGGTGCTCAGCAGCTCCTCGAGGGCGCGGAGGTGCTCGGGCGTGGGGTCGGCCAGCGGGGCGCGTACCGAGCCGACGTTCGCTCCGCGCAGCCGGGCCCCGGCCTTGACCAGGGAGACCGCGTAACCACTGCCCTGGTCCCGCAGCTCTACCAGCGGGACGTAGAACTCCTTGAGCAGCCGGTCGACGCGCACGTCGTCGCCGGCGTGCAGCGCGCGGAAGAAGGCGCCGGCGATCTCCGGGGCGAAGGCGTGCACCGCGGAGGAGTAGGCCGGCACGCCGATGCTGCTGTAGGCCCGCGCCTGCATCTCGGCGGTGGCCGCGCCGTTGAAGAACAGCCACTCGCTGGGGGCGGCGAGCTTGATGCGCTGCAGCCGGTCGAGGTCGGAGTGGCCGTCCTTGACGCCGATCACGTTGGGGATCTCGGCGAGGGCCGGCACGGTGGCGACGTCGATCCTGACCTGGGCACGCTGGTAGACGATGACCGGCAGCGCGGTGCTCGCGGCGACGCGGCGCACGTGCTCGACCAGCCCTCGCTGCGGCGTCTCGGCCAGGTACGGCGGCAGCAGGAGCAGGGCGTCGGCCCCGGCCCGCTCGGCGGCGGCGGCGAACCTGGCGGCCTGGGCCCAGCCGTAGCCCACGCCCGCGACCACCGGCACGGCGCCGTCGGCCTCCTCGACCGCAACCTTGATCAAACTCGCGTACTCGTCCTCGGCGAGCGAGAAGAACTCACCGGTCCCGCAGCACGGGAACACCGCGCCGGGACCGGCCGCGATCTGCGTGCGCAGGTGGGCACGGAAACCGTCCAGATCGACCCGCTCGTCGGCGTCGAAGGCGGTCAGCGGGAACGACAGCACGCCTGTGTCCATCCCCCGGCGCAGCCGTCCGGATATCTCCTCGCTCGTATACGTGGCAGGCAAGCTGTCTCCATATGTAGATTGCTGAGCATGTGGCGAGCAGTTAAGCTCCATTTTGGTAATGTGTCAACACTTTGACCGAGGCGCGCAGACTCCTGTGAGGTTCAATGACCCATCCCGAGAGCGGGGTGCGTAGCGTCAAGTCCGCAGCGCGGACCATCGAGCTCCTCGAACTTCTGGCCTCCCGCCAGAACCGCCCGGCCCGCCTGCGTGAGCTGAGCGAGGCCCTGGGCGCCCCCCGCAGCAGCCTGTACGCCCTGATCCGCACCCTCGTGGAGCACGGCTGGGTCCGCACCGACGAGACCGGCAGCCTCTACAGCATCGGCATCCGCGCCCTGCTGGCCGGCACGACCTACCTCGACACCGACCCCTACCTGCGCATCGCGCAGCCGCACATCAACGACCTCAGCGCCCAGCTGGACGAGACCATCCACTTCGGCCGGCTCGATCGCAATTACATCGTCTACCTGGCCACCAAGGAGTCGAGCCGGTACGTGCGCCCGTTCAGCCGGGTGGGCCGCCGGCTGCCCGCCTTCAGCACCGCCATGGGCAAGTCGCTGCTGGCCGAACGGATCGGCACCCCGCACGAGGTGCCGATCCCGCAGCCGATCGTCCCGCTGACCGCCAAAACGATCGTGGACCAGGGTGCCCTGCGGCGCGACCTGGAGCTGACCCGCGAGCGCGGCTACGCCATCGACAACGAGGAGAACTATGCCGGCGTGAAATGCTTCGGCTTCGCGCTGCGCTACAGCTCCCCCGCGACGGACGCGATCAGCTGCTCGGTGCCCATCGCCAGCCTGAACGACGAGCGGGAGCAGGAGATCGTCGAAGCGATGGGGAAGGTCAGGCTGGCCATCGAGCGCATGGCGCCGGTCGATCTGTCCGCACCCGGGTGGGTCTGACGGTTGGATCTCCTCTCCGTGGCCCTGCTGGTCGCAGCGGGGCTGGGCTCCGGCCTGGCGGGCTCCATCGGCGGGCTCGCCTCCCTGGTCAGCTATCCGGCGCTGCTCGCCTTCGGCCTGCCCCCTGTCGTCGCCAACGTCACCAACACCGTGGCGATGTTCTCCACCACCGTCGGCACCGCCGCGGGCTCCCGCCAGGAGCTGCGCGGCCACGGCCGGCGCGTCGCCAAGCTCGTCGCCGTGGCAGCGGTGGGCGGCACGGCCGGGGCGTGGCTGCTGCTGGCCACCCCGGCCAAGGCGTTCGAGTTGGCCGCGCCGTTGCTCATCGCGTTCGGCTCGGCGCTGCTGCTGGCCAGGGATCCGCTGCGGCGACTGGCCGACGCGCGGGCGCCGAAGACGGCGTCGTTCCTGCCGGTGGCCGTGGCGGTGGCGCTGGTCGGCGTGTACGGCGGCTATTTCGGCGCGGCCTCCGGCGTCATCATGCTGGCCGTGCTCTGCGCCAGCGTCACCGAGCCGCTGCCGGTCACCAACGCGGTAAAGAACATGGCGACCGGCGCGGCCAACATCACGGCCGCCGTCGCGTACGCGTTCCTGGCCCCGGTTCACTGGGTGGCCGCCGGCGCGCTGTCGTGCGGGTGCCTCGTGGGCAGCTGGCTCGGGCCGATGGTCGTGCGGCGGCTGCCGGAGCGCCCGCTGCGCTTCACGATCGCCCTGGCCGGTCTGGGCCTGGCCGTGAGCCTGTGGATGGCCTGACTACTTCACCGCCCCGCCCGTGATCCCAGAGATGATCTTCCGCTGCGCGACCGCGAAGACGATCAGCAGCGGCAGGCTCATCAGGATGATGTACGCGAAGATCAGGTGCCAGTTGTTGAGGTAGAGCCCGGCGTTGGCGACCTGGAACAGGTTCAGCGGCAGCGTGTCGAGCCGGCCGCCGATGACGAAGAAGGCGTAGAAGACGTCGTTCCACACGTACAGGCAGATGAGGATGGTCGCGGTGGCCAGCACCGGCCGCAGCAGCGGCAGGATGACCGACACGAACACCCGCACAGGGCCCGCGCCGTCCATGCGGGCGGCCTCCTCCAGCGACAGCGGCACGGTGCGGACGAAACCGGTGACGAAGAAGATCACGGTGGACATGTAGATGCCGGCGTAGACGCCGATCATGCCGACCGAGGTGCCGGCCAGGCCGAGCTGGCGCAGCAGGAGCACGATGGTGACGACGGCGGGCGGCAGCACGATGCCGCTGATCGCCAGCGCGTACAGCACGGCGTTGAGCCTGGTGGTGCGGCGGGCGAGGACCCAGGAGGCCATCGAGCCGAGCGTCAGCACCAGCGCCACGGACGGCGCGACGACGAGCAGGCTTCCGAAGAACGCGGTGGGGACCTCGCCCTGCTGCCAGACCTGGGCGAGGTTGTCCCACAACTGCCAGCGCGACGGCAGGGACAGGTCCGGCGAGAGTGCCTCGCCCTGCGACTTGCCCGCGGTGACGACGACGAGCCACAGCGGCACACCCATCACGAGGGCGACGAGCACGACGACGGCGAAGGGCCGCAGCCGGGCGGCGATCCCGCGCGAGCCCGGCGCGGGCACGCGGCTGCGCACCTTGCTGCCAAAGGCCTGAACTGTCACAGGATTTCCTCCCTCTTACGCAGGATCCGGATGACGGGGAAAGCCAGCAGGGCGACCATGAGGAACAACACCAGGCTCATGGTCGTGGCCTGGGCGAACAGTCCCTGGCCGAACGTGCGGTAGATGAAGATGTTCAGGATCTCGGTGCTGCGCGCGGGCCCGCCGCCGGTGAGCGCCTGCACGATGTCGAAGCCGTTCATGGAGCCGAGCAGCGAGGTGGCGACGTTGAACGTGACCGCCGGGGCCAGCAGCGGGAAGCGGACCGACCAGAACGCCTGCCAGCCGGAGGCGCCGTCGATGCGGGCGGCCTCGGTGACGTCCTCGGGGATGGTCTTGAGCCCGGCCAGGTAGATGAGCATGGACAGGCCCATCCACTTCCAGGCGTGGATGACCGCGGCGAGCACGAGGGTCCAGGTGGTGCTGCCCAGCCAGGCGATGCTCACCTGCTGCCCGGTCAGCGCCGACAGCAGGTCGTTGAGGCTGCCGTCCGGCTTGAGCAGGGCCTGGAAGACGTACCCGACGGCCAGGGCGGACATCAGCACGGGGATGATGAAGATCAGGCGTGCGGCGCGGTTGAGCCAGGTGTCCTTCTCCAGCAGCACGGCCAGGCCGAACCCGAACAGGTTCTGGAAGAGGGCGACGAGCACGGCGTAGATGACGGTGATGCGCAGCGCGCTGAACAGCGTGCCGTCCGACAGCAGATAGCTGAAGTTGTCGAAGCCGACGGGCCGGATGTCGCTCTTGAAGCTGGACCAGTCGGTGAAGGCGTAGATGAAGTTGAAGACGGTCGGCAGGAAGAAGAAGACGAAAAGGATCGCGAACGCCGGGATGAGGAACCACATCGGGTGGGTGTGACGCCTGGCGGCCGCCGCTGGGGCGCGGCGGCGGGCGACGGCGAGCGTGAGCGTCTCCTGACCGGTGGGCACGAGGCGCCTCCTAGAAGGGAGGGCGGGAGGCCGCGTGAGCCTCCCGCCGGGCGTACGTGGGTCAGAAGCCGGAGGCCCCGGCGGCCTTGGCGAGCTGCGCGAACTGCTTCTGGGTGGCGGCGGCCACCTGCTCGGGCGTCAGGCTACCGGTGATCATGTCGGCCAGGTTCAGGTACAGGTCGGGGTTGGCCACGGCCAGCGCCTGCATGGACCCGACCGAGGTGCCGACCGACTTGTGCACGTCCAGCAGCGCCTGCGGCACCCCGGCGGGGGTGGGCACGTCGCTGCGCAGCGACACGGTCTTCCTGTCGGCGACGAAGCCCTGATAGCCGGGGCCCATCCAGTACGAGAGCAGCTGCCGCGCGGCGGCCTCCCGCTTGGCGTCGCCGGTGCGGAAGGCGACCAGCGCGTTCGACTGGTCGGGGATGAACGTGCCCACGTTCCCGGACGGCGAGATCGGGAAGAAGCCGATCTTCTTGTCCAGCTCCGCCGTGTCGGCCTTGGCCTGGAGCTGGCCGAAGAACGAGTTCACCTGCATGGCCATCGCGGCCTTGCCGGACAGCAGCGCCTCGCCCTGGTCCTCGAACTTCGCCGTCTTGATGTCGGAGTTGAACAGCCCCTCATCGATCAGCGACTTGTACTTCTTGATCGCGTCCAGGATCGTCTTGTCCTCGAACGTCTCCTTGCCGGTGTTGACCCGGTCCCAGAGACCGCTCTTGGCGGCGTCGGCGAGCTGCACCTGCACCCACCACTGCGTGGCCCACTTGTCACCGGCCATCTCGAAGAACGGGGTGACGCCCTTGGCCTTGAGCTTGCGCCCGGCCTCCAGCAGTTCGTCGAAGTTCTTCGGCGTCTCGGTGATGCCGTTGGCCGCGAAGACCTCCTTGTTGTAGTAGACGCCCTCGACGGCCGGGCTCGTGATCAACGCGGCGTAGCGGGTCTTGTCCAGCAGGCCCGTGATGTCACGCAGCTCCGGCGCCAGGGTCGACACCCACGGCGCGCCGTCGAGCGGCTGCAGGTTGGAGCGGGCGTTGAGCGCGGTGAGCATGGACGCGGTGGGCTGCCAGAAGGCCAGGTCGGGCTTGTCGCCGGTGGCCACCTTGGTCTGCACGCCCTGCTCGTACGGATCCGGGATGGTGACGACCTCGACCTTGGCCCCGGTGGCCTGGGTGAAGGCGTCGGTCACGGCCTTGGGCACGGTGTTGCTGTTCTGGGCGGCCCAGATGGTGAGCGTGACCCCGTCCAGGCGGGCGGTGGGCGAGGGCCAGGCGGTGGGGGCGTCGCCGGCGGCGGGCGTGGCGGGCCCCGCTGCGGGATCGCTGCAGGCGGTGAGTGCCAGGGCTGCGGCGGTCGCGACCGCGGTGAAGGCTGCGAGTCTCACGGTGAGCTCCTTTGCGGGTCAGAGAGGGCGGAGCCGGAGGATGCGGGCGGTGGGTGCGGGGCGTGCGGCGGTGACGGTGAGCTCGGCGGTCCGCGGGTTCCACGTGTGCGTCCAGCCGTTCGCCGCCTCGGGGTAGACGACCTCCACGCTCAGGTCCCGGCCCGACAGGTGGGGCAGGGAGAGCACGGTGGTGTCCATGGCGCCGGGCCGGCGCCAGATCCCCAGGTGGGTGCTGTCCCCGGCACGCAGGCCGAGGGCGAGCCAGGGGTCGTTCCAGCCGGGCAGGCCGAGCGGCCAGCACGGCGTGGCTCGGATCAGGTCCGGGCGGAGGCTCTGGTGGAGCCGGACACCCTCCTTGACCAGCGCGAACTGCTGCGGGGTCATCCTATGCAGGTTGCCGGACAGGTAGAGACGGCCCAGAATGCCCGTGACCAGGGTGAAGGCGATCTCCTCGTCCGTCATCTCGGGCTGGGGGTAGGCCCAGTTGGCGGCCTGCTCGGGCAGCACCGACAGCGGCGCGGCCACCGCGATCGGCGGGTAGCGCAGGAAGTCCTGCTGGTCGCTGGTGGACTGCAGCTGCATGCGGGTCAGCAGCGCGTAGTCCATGCGCATCGCGCCGGAGCCGCAGTTCTCCAGCACCAGGTGGGGGTGCCGGTCCAGGACGCCCTCCAGCCAGGCCAGGTGGGCCCGGTTGTGGGCGAGCAGCCCGGCGCCGACGCTGGTCGCGTCCCGGTCGGTGCCGGCGCCGGGGTTGATGTTGTAGTCCAGCTTGAAGTAGCCGACGCCCAGCTCTTCCACCAGCCGGTCCACCACCTGGTCCAGGTGTGCGACGGCGGCCGGGTGGCGCAGGTCCAGGTGGTAGCGGCCGTGCTCGGCCAGACGCTCGCCGCCGCGCTGGAGGAAGGCCTCGGCGGGCAGTTTGTCGGCCATCGGGCTGCGTACGCCGATCACCTCGGGCTCCAGCCACAGGCCGGCCGTCAGGCCACGGCCGGCGATGTGCGCCAGCACCTCTTCCAGCCCGTTGGGGAAGCGGGTCTGGGAGGGCTGCCATTCGCCGACGCTGTCCCACCAGTCGCCGCCATCGTCGTACCAGCCGGCGTCGACGCAGAAGACCTCCGCCCCCGCCGCGGCGGCCGCGTCGATCAGCGGCAGCAGCTTGTCCGTCGTAGGGTCGCCCATCAGCGTGTTCATGTAGTCGTTGAACACCACCGGCAGCGCGGCCCGGTCGGGGTGCGGGCGCCGCAGCGCCCGCCGGTGCGCGGTCAGGGCCGCCGCCGCGCCCTCCACGCCGTCGTTCGAGACGGCGATCGAGACGGGCACGGAGGTGAACGACGCGCCCGGCGCGAGCAACTCGCTCCACTGGTGGTCCAGGTCGGTCGGCCCGGACAGGGCGACGTAGACGCCATCCATCCGTTCGCCGGTCTCCCACCGCCAGGGGCCGTTGTGCTCGATCTGCCACAGCCAGGTCTGGCCGGTGCGCCGGTCGGTCAGCCCGCCCATCGGCACGTGCTCCCCGCTGGACCAGGTGCCGGTGCTGGTCAGGGCGAACACGCCCTTCCCGTGCTGGCCGTGCCCGGCCACGCCGAGGTCGGCGACATGCTCGCTCAACGGCCCCCGGGACCAACGGCTCTCCCCCAGCCATTCGCTGCTCGCCCGCAACACGTCGAGCTCGCTCACCGGCCGCCCGAGGAAACCCGCCGCGAACGAGGTGACGGCCAGCAGCAGCACGGGCCTGTCGCTCAGGTTGGTCACCTTGACCTGGGTCTGGACCGCGGCCACGCCCTCGAGCGAGCGCATCGTCACCTCGGCGCCCAGCCCCGACGTCTCATCCCGCAACCGCACGCGCAGCTCGCGCCAGTCGCCGTCGCTCGACTGGTCGGAGCCCGCGTACCGCAACCGGCAGCCCACCGCCGTCTCCGACAGCCGCTGCGAGGCGCGGGCCCGGCCCTCGCCGGGGATCAGCACCTCCACCAGCGGCTGCGACACCCGCGCCGGAGAGCCGGCCGGGCCGGCCGACAACTCGCGGAGCGCCACCGGGCGATCCGGGTGGATCTCCACGACGGCGTCGAGGCCGGCATGGCCCCAGCGCAGGGTCTGGGCAACGTCAGCAGGCTTCAAGATCTCTCCTCAGGTAACGCACGACCTCAGCTGAGTGCCGTTTGTGACCGGTCACATCGGCTGTAGGCGTTAGTGTGAGCGGTCACACAACAAGAAGAGAAGCCTCTTTGCGGGATCGTTACGTGCCGATTTCAGGAATGAGGCGGCGGCGCGGTCGACTCGCGGACCACGAGCGCGGGCGGCACGAGGGCGGGCCGGGCGCCGCGAGCTCCGGTGGGCTGCGCCTGGCCGGTCAGCTCGGCCACGGCGGCGTGGAAGCAGGCCCGGCCCAGTCCGGCGAAGTCCATCCGCACCGTGGTCAGGGCAGGAGTCCAGTACGCCGAGCCCGGGATGTCGTCGAACCCGACGATGCTCACGTCGCCGGGTACGTCCTTGCCCGCGTCGTACAGCGCACGCCGAACCCCCTGGGCGATGTCGTCGTTGCCGCACAGGATCGCGGTGACCTCCGGCTCGGCGGCCAGCCGCCGCCCCGCCTCGTAGGCCGACTTGATGTCCCACCCGCAGCCCAGCACCTCGGGGATCTCCGCCCCGGACTGCGCCAGCGCGTCCTGCCAGCCCGCCAGCCGGCCGCCCGGGCCGCCCTCGGACGGGATCGCCACGTGGTGGACGGTGCGATGGCCCAGCTCCAGCAGGTGCCGGGTGGCGTCGGCGGCGGCCCGGCGCTCGTCCAAGGCGATCGCGACCCGGCCCCGGTCGGGCGCGGCCGGCTCCACCACGGCGACGGCGGGAACGTCCGGCGGCAGCGCCTCCAGCACCGCGATGCCCATGGGATCCCACGCGATCACCACCACGCCGCCCGCGCTGGCGTCGCTGACATAGTCCACGGCCTGCTTCACCTCGGCGGGCGCGGCCGACTCCACGACCCTGATGCCCATGGCCAGGCCCTCGGCGCGGGCCGCCTCCTCCAGGCCCTGCAGCGTGGTGGCGTAGCCATACAGCACGGTGTTGGACGTGACCACGGTGATGCCGCGGGCGCGGCCCAGGCTTAGGGCGCGAGCCGCCCGGCTGGGACGGAAGCCGAGCCGCTCGATGGCCGCCAGCACGGCGGTGCGCGTTTCCGGCCGCACGCGCGGGGAGTCGTTGAGCACGCGGGAGACGGTCTGGTAGGAGACCCCCGCGGCGGCGGCGACGTCCCGGATGCTGGGCACGGATCGAGGGCTTGGGCTCACGGTCACATGGTAGGGCGGAGCGCGGACCGGGTCGCCGAGCTGTCCTAGCCCCTACCATGCGCGCATGACCACGCACCGATTCACGCTCACCGCCCAAGGCCCGTTCGACTTCTGCGCCTCGCTGCGGTTCGTCGAGGACTGGCCGGCCACCAGCGTGCTCCCTTCGGACGGGCGGGCGCTGCGCTTCGCCTACTGCGCGGAGTCCGACTGGCTGCCGATCGGCGTGACCGTCATGGGCGTGCCGGGCGGGGTGAGTGTCGCCACGACGCGAGCCGCGGGGCCCGGGATCCGGGGCGAGGTGGCGCGGATCCTCTCCCTGGACGTGGACGGCGCCGGCTTCGCCAAGCTGGGCGAGGCCGACCCGGTGCTCGGCGACCTGCAACGACGCCGCCCAGGACTGCGGCCGGTGTGTTTCTGGAACCCATGGGAGGCGGCGTGCTGGGCGGTGATCGTACAGCGCTCGTCGATGCTCATCGCCTCCCGGCTCAAGCAGCGCATCGCCGAGCGGTACGGCGCGCAGGTGACCGTCGACGGGCGAACCTACGCGGCCTTTCCCCCGCCCGTGACGCTGCTGGAGGCAGGCGGACTGGGCCTGCCCGCGCAGAAGGAGGAGTGGGTGCGCGGCCTGGCCCGTGCGGCGCTCGACGGCCTGCTCACCGCCGATCATCTTCGGTCGCTCGGCCCGGAGGAGGCGCTGGCCGAGCTGCGTGGCCTGCCCGGGGTGGGGCCGTTCTCCGCGGGGCTGATCCTGATCCGCGGCGCGGGCGCGCCGGACGCGTTCCCCGGCGACGAGCCGCGCCTGTTCGCGATTCTGCGCGAGGCGTACGGGCTGCCGGAGGACGCGCCGCCGGCCGCCTACCGGAGGCTGGCCGACTCCTGGCGGCCCTACCGCTCCTGGGCGTCTTTCCTGTTCCGAGCCTCCGCGTACGGCGTCATGGACACGTGAATCCCGGCACCGGAAGTTACGCGTGGCCCGCGGTGTTGCCCTGGGCATGGACAATCGCTACGCGGATGAGAAGGTCATCAAGCGGCTGCTCGGACAGGCACAGACGTGGGCTTTCGTAGGCCTCGGCAACCACCCGCACCGTACGGCCTACGACCAGGCGCGCCTGCTCCAGTCGCGAGGCAGGCGGATCATCCCCGTCCATCCTGCCGCCGAGACCGTGCTGGGCGAGCCTGGATACGCGTCGTTGTCCGACGTGCCGGCGAAACTGGACGTCGTCGCCGTGTACCGGCGTTCGGAGCACGCGGGCGAGGCCGTGGACGAGGCGATCGCCGTGGAGGCCGGGGCGGTTTGGTTGCCCCTTGACGTGATCGACGTGGCCGCGGCTCAGCGTGCTCGCGACGCCGGCCTCGAGGTCGTCATGGATCGTTGCCCTGGGGTCGAATGGGCATTGCGCCGTCCTTCTTAGGTCAAACTCAATTTGCGGTCACCCCTCCGCCCGGATTATTGGGCTAGTTTGAGAGATACGTCCGATTTCACACCGGGGATGCACATCCCAGGCTCCCTCGGTTGCTCCCACAACTCTGAAGAGGAGCGAAGCCATGACTATTCACCGCACCAAGACGGCCGCCCAGGTCTGCATGTCGCTGGTCCGTCTACCGGAGCCGGGTGAAGGCGACAGCGGCGACCGTTCGCGAAGACGCCGTCGCCGCCGGTGACCTGATCACTTCTTGGAGATGATGCGGCCCTTGAACATCGGGTGCTTGGTCTCCCAGTACCGCCAGCCTTCGACCCTGGCCGGCACGTTGGCGATACCTGAGTCGATCTTGACGTGGCGGCAGGTACGCAGCACCGACCACGCCGACCAGCCGACACGGTAACCGAGCACCCGGTACCACATGTTGCCGTACATTCCGTCACTGATCTCCTGGGTGTATTCGTGCCCAGTGAAGACCATGTGCCGCTCTTCGAGGTGAGGAAGGCCCAGCTTCCGCAGTTCCTTGACGACCTCAGTAGTACCGAACGTACGTGTGACCTCGTGCCGCTTCGAGAACTCTGTCTCCAGGAACGCGAGAACTTCATGTTCCCGCGTGACGGACACCGTCATGGAGCCGCCAGGGCCGTCGATGAAGCGGGTGCGGGGAACGAAGAAGTTCCTGGGCGACAGGTGGTGACGTTTGAAAAAGATGCGCGGTTCGCACCAGTCGTGATCGCGAAAAACATGCTGATCGTGCTTCTGCTTCTGCACCTGCTCGTGATCATCGTCGGCGCCCGCACTGGTCGTCAAGGAGGCGACCAACACGACCGAGAGCGAGCCGCTCATGGCCAGCCTCGTCGCCCTCCTCACCGAGTGACGGGGCTTCGGCCGGTCGGGAAGGGGCGTGAACATGTGCCGTTCCTTTCGAAAAATGCGACCACACGGCCGCAGGGCGGAATGCGATCCGTGGTGAGCGAGTCGATCAGACCAGCACGATGCTTACAGTTGATGTGATTCACGTCACAGCGCCACACCGGAGCCGAATCTTTTGCATCGAATAAAGAATTGGCGAAGAATTGTCAATTTGCATTTCCCGCCGCCGATTCATCTGTGCTCGCCCACGAGCCCTCGGTAGCCGGAACCGATGGCCGCGCACCACTTCCTCCCGGTCTGTCCGATCCGCGATGCTGGATCGGGTAACCGGCGAAAGGAACCGATCCATGCACGAGACCGGACGTGTGCTGCCCTCACAGGCCTCGGCGGTCATCATCGGAGGCGGCGCCATGGGCGTCAGCTCGGCGTACGCACTGGCGGCGGCCGGGGTGCACGACGTGGTCCTGATCGACAAGGGGCCGCTGGGCTCCGGCTCCACCTCGAAGGCGGCCGGGGGCGTGCGCGCGCAGTTCTCCGATCGGGTCAACATCGAGCTCGCCGTACGCAGCCTGGAGACGTTCGAGACCTTCGCCGACCGCTTCGGGCAGGAGATCGACCTGCACAAGCCGGGCTACCTGTTCCTGCTCGACTCGGCGGAGTCGGTCGCGGAGTTCGAGAAGAACGTGGCGATCCAGAATGACCTGGGCGTGCCCAGCCGGATGATCTCTGTGCGGGAGGCCGCGGAGCTGTCACCGTTGATCGACACCGACGGGCTGCTCGCCGCCGCCTACTCCCCCAGCGACGGCCACTGCACACCCGAGTCCGTGGTGCTCGGGTACGCGGGCGCGGCCCGGCGGCTGGGCGCGCGACTGCTGCCCAACTGCGCCGCGACCGGCATCGAGACCGTAGACGGCCGCATCGTCGCGGTCCAGACAGAAGGCGGCCGCATCGAGACCGGCACCGTGATCTGCGCGGCCGGCGCCTGGTCTCGGGAGATCGGCGCGTGGGTGGGCGTCGACCTGCCGGTGACCCCGCTACGCAGGCAGATCCTCGTCACCGAACCGATCCCCGAGCTGCCGCCGACCGCGTTCACCATCGACTTCGGCACCACGCTCTATTTCCACCGCGAGGGCCCGGGGCTGCTGCTCGGCATGTCCGACCCGGACGAGACCCCGGGGTTCAAGCTGGACCGATCCGACGCCTGGCTGCCGCGCCTGGGCGAGGCCATGGCCCGCCGCGCCCCGGCGCTGATGGAGACCGGCATCGCCGGCGGGTGGGCCGGCCTGTACGAGGTGACGCCGGACCACAACGCGCTCATCGGGACCGCTCCGGACGTCGACCGGTTCCTTTACGCCACCGGCTTCTCCGGCCACGGTTTCCTCATGAGCCCGGCCGTCGGGGAGGTGGTCCGGGACCTCTGCCTGGGCCGGACGCCGTTCGTGGACGTCACCGGCTTCGACGCGGGCCGCTTCGCCCTGGCCGGGGCGAGGCCCGAGCTGAACATCGTCTGACCGCGACCGTCAGCCGGGTTCGGCGATCTCGAGCAGGATCTTCAGGAGGTCCTGCGGGGCGTCCCGCATGAGGTTGTGCCCGCTGTCCAGCGCGTACGTGGTCCATGAGGGGTCCTCGCGCAGCCGCTGATATGTGGGGGTGAACGGTGATTGGTCCGCCCACCCCGCCGCGTACACATAGACGTTGCGCCGCACGTGCGCCGTGTCCCCAGTGATCGCGAGCGGTTGGAGGAGCGAGGCGAGCGGGTGCGGCGTGGCTCGCGGATCGAAGAAGGGCAGCGGACGCACGGCGTCGCCGGTCTCCACCACGTCCAGGTACCACTGCCGCTCCCGGTCGGAGACCAGGCTCCACATGGAATCGCCGGGCCGCGGCACGACGGCGTCCAAGTAGACCAGCGAGTCCACCCGGTCCGGCACGCGGCCGGCGACCCCGGTGATCACCATCCCCCCGTAGCTGTGGCCGACCAGCACCGCGTCCTGGATGTTCTCTGCCGTCAGCACGGCGGTCACGTCCTGGATGTGGGTCTCCAGGTTCACACCGCCGTGCAGCAGATGGCTGCGCTCGCTGAGCCCGGTCAAAGTCAGCGGGTACGTACGGTGCCCGTGGCGGCGCAACTGTTCGGTGACTTGCTCGAAGCACCAGCCGCCGTGGCACATGCCGGGAATCAGAGCAAAGGTGGTCACTGCCGTTCTCTTTCTCTCGTGGCCGGCGGTGCGGGGCGCGCACGGCCTGCAGGGGTGGCGGCGATCGCGGCTGCCACCGCGCACAGGATCGCGGTCCAGGCGAGTGTGGCGTCGGTCGAGGTGTGATCGGCGAGGATGCCGGCGATCCACGGCCCGGCAGTCTGGCCGGCCGCGAACAAGGTCGTGAAGGCCGCCAGCGTGGCCGTCCAGTCGGCGGGGGACGTGCCGTTCTTGATGAGCGAGGTGACGGCGGCGGGAACCGCCATGAACGTCGCCCCGTAAACGACCGCGGAGGTGAGGATGACCGGCACCGCTGAGGACGTCAGGGCGAGTGCCGCTCCACCCGCGAGGATCGCGAGCAGCACGGCGAGGGCTCTGCCACCGGGCCAGGTGGTGATGGGGCGACTCCACAGGGAGGGCGCCGCCATGACGGCCACCCCCAAGACCGTCCAGGTGAGCGTCACCTGCGCGACCGGCACGTTTCGGTCCGCGAGGTAGGCGGACAGGTACGTGATGTAGGTGATGTAACCGGCGGCGAACAGCAGATAGGCCAGGGCGGTTCGCCAGACCGGCCACACCCGCGCTCGCCCGGCGGTGGCGGCCGACGCCTCCTTGTCCTCACCGGTGCGTGCGGCGCCCCAGCTGACCAGCGTCGCCAGACCGGCGGCGACGCTGAGGCCGACCCAGGCGAGTTGCCAGCGATCCCCCATGGCAGGGATGAGCGCGCCGCTGAACACGATGCCCAGCCCGGTTCCGGCGAAATAGACGGTGATGGGCACGCCGGAGGAGATGTCGGTGGCGATGCGCGCCGCGATCACACCGCCGGCGATGAACACCGAGGCCCCCGCCGCCCCGGCCACGGCCCGTGCGGTCAGCAGCGCCAGGTGGTCACCGCTGACCGCAGTGGCGGCGAGCGCCACCACGGTGAGGGCCATCCCCCAGCGGAAGGTGCCGGCGGTGCCCAGCCGGCGCCGGACGAGGGGTGTCAGCAGCGCGCCGAGGAGGTAGCCGAGCCCGTTGGCGGCGCTCATCACCCCGGCTTCGGCCAGGCTCCAATGCAGGCCGTCACGCATGGCCGGGACAAGCAATCCGTACGCGAAGCGCGCCAACCCGAGCGCCGACGCGGTGCCGAGAGCCAGCCGAAGCGCCTGCCACTGCACCGTCTTCATTGGGCCGTCTTCATTGGGCCGTCTTCATTGGGCCGTCTTCATAGGGGCCGTCTTCACGCGGGCCGGCCTCACGGGCGTCGCGCCAGGAAGCTGACGATCGTACGTGCCAGTGTCACGCGGTGGTCCGACAAAGCATGGTCGGTCGCGAAGACGTGGTGTTCGAGGTGTTCGACGGGCTGCGCCTGGTAGGCCTTGACGACCGGTTCGTGATGCACCTCGTGCGGGGTGACGGTGTCGAGACTGGTGCCGATGAGGAGCACCGGGCGGTCCGCCAGCAGCGGCGCGAGCCTGGCCAGCCGCCACGACTCGCCGCCCGCCTCCATCTCGGCGACGAGCGCCTCCCCGCTGGTGCCTCGCAGCGGGCCGAGCTCACCGGCGAACGCCTCGACATAGCTCGCCCGGAGGCTCGGGTCAGCACGGCACAGCGCTGCCACCGCACCGAAGTCGAACCCGGCCACCGAGACGACCGCGGCGATCGACGGCTCCGCCGCGGCGGTCATCAGGGCGGCGAAGCCACCGAGGCTGTGGCCGATCAACACCAGCCGCCGCGGATCAAGCCGGTGGGCGGAAGCGAAGTCGGGGTCGCGCAGTCCGGCCACGACCGCTGCCGTGTCCTCGAGCACGTGGCCCCACGACCACGAGCCACCGACGCCCCACGAGCCACGATAGTGAAACACCAAAGACGCGTAACCCGCACGGCGCAGCACCTGCGCGAGATCGAAGTTGCGTTCGTTACCCGGGAATCCGTGCAACAGGACGACGACCGGGTGCGGCCCCGGGCCGGCCGGCACATGCAGGACACCCAGCAAGGCCACGCCGCTGCTGTCTAAGGTCACCGCAGGTGTGGCGGCCGGAAAGCCCGGGTCACGAGGAGGGTCGGTGGCAAGCGGGTCCATCATCGAAGGCTCCCCAGATCGAACCGATCGGTACGATCCATGACGCTAGCATCCCATCGAACCGATCGGTACTATCTATGGCATGCCAGTCGCCAAGGGATCGACGATCGACCCGGCACGCACCCGCGCCGCCATCCTCGAAGCGGCCACTCCGGTGCTCTACGAACGCGGAATCGACGGCATCGGCGTCGCTGAGCTGTGCGCCCGCATCGGGGTGTCCAAGGAAACGCTCTACCGGCACTTCGGCACCAAGGACGGCCTCGTGCAGGCCATACTCGAGGCGCGCAGCGAGCGGGTGACCGGTTGGCTGACCGAGGCCGTCGCGGCGGCCGGAGACGACCCCCACGACCAGCTGGCCTCGGTCTTCGACGCTCTCCAGCGGTGGTACGACAGGCCGGCCTTCCGCGGCTGTGCGATGGTGAACGCGTCCGCCCAGCACCACGACGACGCCGTGCGCGCCATCACCACGCGGCATCTGGACCGCTACGTCGATCTCCTCACCGGTATCGCCGCGCGCGCGGGAGCCGCCGATCCCGGCGCCCTGGGCCGTCAGCTGCTCATGCTGGTCGAGGGCGCGACCATCGTCGCCGCACACCACGGCACCGCCGACACGGCCGGACAGGCCCGCACCGCCGCCCTCACCCTGCTGGCGACCGCCTCCTCCCGCTCGGACACCTCCTGACGTCGCGGGGCGCCGCGGCACTACCAGGCAAGCCCCCTCAAGGGCCGGCGAGGTAGCCGTGGGCGACGATGTGGGAGGCGCGGCGGGCGTAGAGCGCGGGGTCGTCGGGAGCGGCCGTGGACAGGCCGTCCACGTACCTGTTGTACATGCAGAACGCGGCCGCGATCAGCACCGTGTCATGGATCTCGAGGTCAGTGGCGCCGGCCTTCCTGGCCGCCTCGACGTCCTCAGGGGTGACCGCGGTCCCGCCGCGCCGCACCGCCGCCGCGAGGCCCAGCAGGGCCCGGAGCTTGTCGGGGACGGGCGCGGTGTCGGGGGCCGAGCAGACATGGGCGACGACCGGCTCACCTCCGGGAAGCTGGGCGGCGGCGAACGCGCCGTGGGACATCGCGCAGAAGCGGCATTCGTTGAGCGCGGAGACGTACGAGGCGATGAGCTCGCGTTCGCCCCGCGACAAGGTGTTGTCGCCGCGCAGCAGCACCTCGGCGAGCTCGCTCAGCACTTTGCCGGTCTCGGGACGGTACTGCAGCAGCCCGACGATGCCCGGAGCATCATTGCCCAGCTCGATGTACGGCATCGATTTCCTCCTGAGAGTCGGTCAGGTCGTGATGATCACCTCCTTGATTACCTCATGCCTGCCGCAGGCAGGAAGGGATCAGGCGGCGTAGTTGCGTACGACGCGGAGCGCCTCGGCGGCGCGCGGGCCCTCGACGGTGAGGCCGGTCTGCTCGGGCGCGAGCCGGCGGGCGCCGACCCGGCAGAACTCCGAGGCCAGCCCGGTGATCCGGTTCGGGGCGTCCGGATCGCCGAAGGTCCAGCGGGTTCCGTCCGGTGCGGTGAGCTCGCAGAAGACCGGGGCGTCCGGGAGGCCTGTGACGGCGAAGGCGTACGGCAGCGTACGGTGGGCCAGCCAGGCCACATGGCGCAGCCGGGCGGTGTCGGGGTAGGCGAGGTCCAGTGGAACGGTGATGTCCAGGGCGTGCGCCCAATGCTCGGCGATCCTGGTCGTGGCCAGGGTGCGCGGCGACAGCGGGGTTCTGACCCAGGACAGGCGCGTGCCCGGTGGATGGGCGCGAAGTGCGTCAGGAGTGGCGAAGGCGGCCTTGCGCCAGCGGGCCAGCACGTCGGCCGGCGGCATCCCGCGCTCCGCGGCGACCATCTCGTCGGCCAGGCCGTCCACGGTGGTCTCGGCGGAGGGCAGGAGGGCCGTCCCCTCCGTGATGGACTGGCCGGTGACCGTTTCCTCGGTCTGGGCGAGGTGCAGGACGACGTCGGAGACGGTCCAGCCCGCGGCCGCCGAAGGTTGGGACCATTGATCCGGGGACAAGGACTCCAATACCGCGTCCAGTTGACGGTATTCCGCAGCCAGATCATCAAAGATGTCCGTCATCGCCTCATCATACAGAACTTTGTTCGGTAGAGGGTTCCACCGGCTGCCACTTTCATATCCATATGCGCATACGTTGAGTCAGATCGACTTCTCCGCACGTACCTCCGAGCAGCAACTGTCCGGTTTCGGGAGGTACGTAATGCACCGCAGAGTCGCCCTGCTCTCCGCCGTCGCGCTCACCGTGGCAGGCGCCCTGGTCCCCGTGGGCGCCGCCCAGGCCAGTGCCTCGACCGGCCTCGACCCCAGGCGGCCCGTCGGATGGTCCGGCGCCGACTCCTGGTCGGAGCGCAGGACCGTCCTGCAGTACTGGACGCCGCAGCGCATGCTGGCGGCGCAGCCCTTGGGCGCGCCCGCACCGCGCCGCACCAGCCAGTGGGACGACCCCAGCCAGGGCACCCCGTGGGCGACCCGCGGCGCCTCGTCCACCACGGCCCGGCGCACCCCGTGGACCTTCGGCAACTCCTCGGCGGTCAGCGCCCAGAGTGCCGCGTGGTCGGTCCGGGGCGTCTCGGCTGAGCAGCGGACTCTGGTGCCCAACAGCCCCGGGCTGCGGTGGATCGACGGGGGCGCGGTCGTGCGCACCGTCGGGCGGGTGTTCTTCACCACGGCGGAAGGCCGCAACTCCTCCTGCTCCGGCACGGCCGTGACCAGCGCCAACGAAAGCGTCGTGATCACGGCGGGGCACTGCGTGAAGCTGAACGGCGCCTCGCACCGCAACTGGGTGTTCGTCCCCGGGTTCGACAACGGCCGGCGCCCGTTCGGCACCTGGGTCGCCACCAGGCTGCTGACCACCCAGCAGTGGAACGCTCGAGAGGACATCAACTTCGACGTCGCCGCGGCCGTGGTCGCGCCGCTGCAGGGGCAGACGCTGACCGACGTGGTGGGCGGGCAGGGCGTGGCGTTCAACCAGCCCAGGCGGCGGCAGATGTACTCCTTCGGGTACCCGGCGGCGGCGCCGTTCGACGGGTCGCGGCTGATCTACTGCAGCGGGCGCGCGTTCGACGACACCGTCATGACCAGCGACCTGGGGCTGCGCTGCAACATGACCGGCGGGTCCAGCGGCGGACCCTGGTTCCAGGGCTTCGACGAGTCCACCGGGCAGGGCTGGCTGAACTCGGTCAACAGCTTCAAGTACAACTTCGCGCCGAACTTCATGTTCGGCCCCTTCTTCGGGAACGAGGCGATGGCCGTCTACCAGGCAGCCCAGAACACCAACGCGCTCTGAGCCGTCATAGCCGAGGTGTCTGGCTGCGGTAGGAATGGCCGAGCTCAGGGCCGAGCCCGAAGTAGTGGCGGAAGTTGTAGATGAGCGGGCTCCAGGCGGCCGGGTCCACGTGGTGGGTGCCGGGGACGACGATGCGCGGGTCCGCGTGGACCTTGCCGACGACGGCCTCGGCGATGACGAACCCACCCGAGACGCCCGGCCGTACCCGTTCGGCGCGAGCCTCCAACTGAAGGGGGCATTCGGCGACGCGCGGCGGCCGTACGGTGTCGGACGGCTCGGCCCGCAGCCCCGCCGCGCCGAACTTGTCCGGCTCGAAGCGGCAGCCGTGCGGCTTGCTCGCGGGCACCGGATGGCGGCCGGTGAGGGGCGCCAGCCGCTCCACCGCCGCCCACTGGTGCGGCGCGGGCAGGTTGATCACCACCTCGGGGCGGCGCGAGAGGTTGTACGCGGTCTGGCCCTCCGCACCCAGCCCGAGCACGATCACCTGGCCGAGCGCCCACGCCGAGGAGATCGGGGCGAGATTGGCCGATCCGTCGTCGTTCTCGGTCGAGAGCAGCACGACCGGGGTGCCGAAGTACAGGATGGCGGGCTCGATGGCGATCATGGACTGAAGCCTAGGAGGCGGACGTTCAAACGGCGGTCGAAGGATCGCGCCGTGCCCGCGGCCCCACACGCGAGCAACCCCGTCAGCCAGCGGCAGCGCGGCCGGCCTGACGGCCGGAGAACAGGCAGCCCCCGAGGAACGTGCCCTCCAGCGCGTTGTACCCGTGCACCCCGCCGCCGCCGAACCCGGCCACCTCCCCCGCCGCGAACAGCCCCTCGACCGGCCGCCCGTCCGGGCCCAGCGCCCGCGAGTCCAGGTCCGTCTGGATGCCGCCGAGCGTCTTGCGGGTCAGCACGTGCAGCATGACGCCGATCAGCGGACCGGCGGCCGGGTCGAGGAGCCGGTGTGGCGTGGCGACGCGGCCCAGCCGGTCGCCGACGTAGCGGCGGGCGTTGCGGATGCCCTGGACCTGGGCGTCCTTGCTGTAGGGGTTGGCCAGCTGCAGGTCGCGTGCCACGATCTGGCGGCGCACCAGGGCGGGGTCCAGCAGCGGCTCCTTGGTCAGCTCGTTCATCCGGGCCACCAGGTCCTCCACGGTGGAGGCGACGACGAAATCCGCTCCGTGCCGCTTGAAGGCCTCCACCGGGGCGGGCGCCCCCTTACCGACCAGCCGCTCCTTGAGGAAGGCCCGCCGGTCCTTGCGCGTGATGTCGGGGTTCTGCTCCGAGCCCGACAGCGCGAACTCCTTCTCGATGATCTTCTGCGTCAGCACGAACCACGAGTGATCGTGCCCCGTGCTCCGCAGATGCCGCAGCGTGCTCATCGTGTCGTAGCCGGGCAGGCACGGGTCGGGCAGCCGCCGCCCCCGCGCGTCGAGCCACAGGGAGGAAGGGCCGGGCAGGATCCGGATGCCGTGCCCCGGCCAGATCGGGTCCCAGTTGCGCACGCCCTCGGTGTAGTGCCACATGCGGTCCCGGTTGACCAGCCGCGCCCCTGCCTGGGCGCTGATCTCCAGCATGCGCCCGTCGACGTGGGCGGGCACGCCCGTGAGCATGCTCTCCGGCGCCGGGCCGAGCCGCTCGGGCCAGTAGCGGCGTACCAGGTCGTGGTCGCCGCCGATCCCGCCGCTCGTGACGATCACGGCGGGCGCGGTGAGCTCGAACTCACCGATCGGCTCGCGGCTGGACGTGACGCCGCGCGGCGAGTCGTCCTCGGCCAGCAGCGTGCCGCGGACGCCCTGGACGGCACCGCCGGACACGACGAGCTCGTCGACCCGGTGGCGATGGTGGAAGGTGACCAGCCCTTCGGCGGCGGCCTGCCGGACCCGGCGGACGAACGGCTCCAGCACGCCGGGCCCGGTCCCCCACGCGACGTGGAAACGCGGGACGGAGTTGCCGTGCCCGTCCGCGCGCAGGCCGCCCCGTTCGGCCCATCCGACGGTGGGCAGCAGCTTGACGCCGAGGCGGTCGAGCCAGGCGCGCTTCTCCCCGGAGGCGAACTCCACGTACGCCCGCGCCCACTGGACCGCCCAGCAGTCCTCGTCCTCGAGGCGGTCGAACCCGGCGCTGCCCTGCCAGTCGCTCCAGGCCAGCTCGAAGGAGTCGCGTACGCCGAGCCGTCGCTGCTCCGGCGAGTTCACCAGGAACAGGCCGCCGAAGGACCAGTGGGCCTGGCCGCCGAGGTTGGCCGCGTTCTCCTGGTCGAGCAGGAGAACCTTCTTGCCTCTGTCGACGAGCTCGCAGGTCGCCACCAAGCCGGCCAGGCCGGCTCCGACGACGATGACGTCAGCGTTCATGCTGGGTGATCCGTCCGTTAGAGCTTTCACGCGATGGACATGGAGACTACCGAGCGGTTCTGTGGGGACCAACGTTGACATGAGCGACATGTACGACCAAGTGGCCGTCGTCACCGGGGCCGACTCCGGCATCGGCAAGGCCACTGCCGTGGCACTGGCCGAGCAGGGGTTCGACGTCGGCATCACCTACCACAGCGACCGCGACGGCGCGGAGGAGACGGCCGAGCTGGTACGCGGGCTCGGCAGGGCCCCGGCCGTGCGCCGGCATGACCTGACCGATCCCGAGCGGGCTGCGGCGGTCAAGGGCGGCCTGCGCCTGCTCAGCCGCGTCCTGGCGCTGGAACTGGCCGACTACGGCATCACCGTGAACACCGTGGCGCCCGGCGAGATCGCCACCCCGATGACCGGGCAGGAGGACGTGCCGCCGCAACCCGGCTCCCGGCCGGGCTATCCGATCTCCCGGCCCGGCGACGCCCGGGAGGTCGCCGCGGTCATCGCCTTCCTCGCCGGTCCCGCCGCCTCCTACGTCACGGGTGCGACCGTGTACGTCGACGGCGGCCTGGGGCTGATGGGCCCGCAGGCCGCCGGGGCGCTCGGGTCGGGCGACTGGCGTACCGGATGACCCGCTCAGTCCTGCAGTTGCTTGCGGAGCTTGGCGAGCACGGCCCGCAGGATGCGGGACACGTGCATCTGCGAGATGCCGAACTCGGCGGCGATCTCGGACTGGGTCATGTTGCCGTAGAAGCGCATGAGGAGAATGTTGCGTTCCCTGTCCGGCAGCGCGTCGATGAGCGGCTTGATCGCCTGCGCGCCCAGCATGTCGTCCAGCGTGTCGTCCTGCGCGGGCAGGAAGTCGCCCAGGTCGGCAGCGTCCTCCTCGCCG
Organism: Nonomuraea sp. 3N208; assembly: GCF_052245935.1. Classification (NCBI taxonomy): domain Bacteria; kingdom Bacillati; phylum Actinomycetota; class Actinomycetes; order Streptosporangiales; family Streptosporangiaceae; genus Nonomuraea; species Nonomuraea sp. 3N208. The sequence continues at coordinate 34,955 of NZ_JBQQBR010000023.1, forward strand.
CCGACCGGCGCGTCCAGTGACAGCGTGTTGTACGCCGCCGACGCGTCGAGCGTGAGCAGCACGTCCTCATCCGAGATGCCCATCTTGACGGCCAGCTCCGCGACGGTCGGCGCGTGGCCGAGCGTCTGCGTGAGCTCCGCGGTGGCCTTGTTGAGCTCCAGCCGGCGCTCCTGGTAGACGCGCGGCACCCTGATGGCCCAAGTACGGTCGCGGAAATGCCGCTTGACCTCGCCCACCATCGTGATCATCGCGTAGCCGCGGAACTCATGCCCCAGCTCCGGATCGAAGCCGTTGATGGCCTTCATCAGGCCGACGTACGCGGCCTGGCGCAGGTCCTCCATGGGTTCGCCGCGGTGGTAGTAGCGTCGCGTGACGTCGTTGACCAGACCTGCATACATCTCCACCAGACGCTCACGGATGCGGATCTTCTGCAGGTCCGAGGTCTCCGGCCGGTTCATCTCGGCCAGCAACTGCTCGGCGGTCATCTCTTCGAACGCGATTTCCAGGACTGCCATCCGATACTCCAAGAGTAAGTCTCAGGCGCCCCTGCACACCAAAAAAGTCCAGGCAGAGGCACACCACGTCTGTCGCGTGAGTCGAAGCCCTCTGCTGGACTTCGGAATCAGTGATTCCCAACAAATCCTGACTTATCACCATGTTAGATCACGAAACGATCACGCCGCAAGTCGCCTTCCGGGGTGGACGACCTTGCCCCGGTGGCGGAAAGTGGCGGGTGGACTCTCACCTCACGGCGGGCGCGGCCCCTCCGATCTCCCGCGTCCCTGACACAGAGGAGGAAGTATGCCCGCGATCCACCACGCCGAGCACGTCGGGAGCCTGCTGCGGCCACCCGAGCTGCTGCAGGCCAGGCAGGCGCGCGAAAGGGGCGAGCTGAGCGGCGAGGAGCTGGCGCAGCTGGAGGACGACGCGGTGCTGGCCGCGATCCGGCTCCAGCGTGAGGCCGGGATCGAGGTCTTCACCGACGGCGAGATGCGGCGGGCCACCTGGATGGCGGGCCTGCTGGAGTCGCTGGGCGGAGTGGTGCCCGTGGAGGCGCCCACCTCGGCGTGGTTCAGGGACGACGGCATGCCGCCGCCCGAGGAGACCGCGTTCCAGATGGTGGCCGCGAATGCCAAGCTCACCCAGAAGGCGCTTCTCACCGCCGTCGAGGCCGGTTTCATGGCCCGGCACGCGCCCGGCCAGTTCAAGATCACGATGATGAGCTCCTCGATGGGGAATCTCCTGTGGCGGCCGGACCTCAGCCAGTCCGTCTACCCGACGCCCGGCGACATGATGCGCGATCTCATCGCCCTGCGGATCAAGGAGATCCAGGAGCTGCTCGGCCAGGGGGTCACCTGGATCCAGCTGGACTCCCTGAGCTACAACATGGTGTTCGACGCGGACTTCCGCGCTCGCCTCATGGGACCCGGCGCCCCCGGCCCTGAGGCGATACTCGGCGCGACGGTCGCGGTGGACGCGGAGCTAGTGCGCGCGACCAAGGCCATGAACCCCGACGTCACGGTCGGGATGCACATCTGCAGGGGCAACAACCGCAGCGCGTGGATGTCCACGGGCGGTTACGAGCCGATCGCCGAGCGGCTGTTCGGCGAGGTCCCGGTGGACCGGTTCCTGCTCGAGTACGACACCGAGCGGGCCGGCGGGTTCGAGCCGCTGCGGTTCATTCCACAGGGCACCACCGTCGTCCTCGGGCTGGTCTCCTCCAAGGTCCCGAAGCTGGAGTCGCAGGACGACCTGCGCCGCCGGATCGACGAAGCCGCCAAGTACGTCCCGCTGGAGAACCTCGCGATCAGCCCGCAGTGCGGCTTCGCCTCCACGGCCAGGGGCAACCTGCTGACCGTGGACGAGGAGCGGCGCAAGCTGGAGCTGATCGTGGACACCGCCCACAAGGTGTGGGGCTGAGCGCCGTCAGGCGATGGCCTTGAGGTTGAGCACCCAGAGGGTGTCGCCCGCGCTCCGCGCCACCAACGTCCGGCCGTCGTTGAGGTGGAAGTGTTCCTCGACGGCGGCCGCGTCCGGCGGGGCGAACCCGGCGGACACCCCTGCGGACAGGTCGAGCACGCGTTCCCCTCCTTCCAGGACAAGGAACCTGTTCAACGCGGGGCCTTCGAGCGCCATGCCCGGCAGCTCCACCGACCGCCTCCGCCCAGCGCCGTCGCGATCTCCTCGTCCGGCAGGTCGTGCGGGTTGCCGGCCAGCACATTGCATCCTCCGCTCAGTGTGCGCGTCCGCGGCCCTCCGCTCCATGCGCGGACAACAGCCGGTGCCGTGGCAAGGGCTCAGCCCGTCAGTGCGACTCGAGCGACTGGTCCTGTGAGAGGTCGTGCTGCGTGAACATCTCGATGAGGAGGCGGACGGGCAGCTTGGCCTCGGTCGGGTAGCGGAAGGACTGATCGAGATTGAGGCTGTAGCGGTTGCGCCGCCCCACCCGCTCGCGCGCCAGGTAGCCGGCCTCGTGCAGGTCGGTCACGATGCCCTGCACGGCGCGTTCAGTGATGCCGATGCTGGTGGCGATGTCGCGCAGCCGGACCTCAGGGTCGCGGGCGATCTCCAGTAGAACCCGGGCGTGGTGAGTGAGGAAGGTCCAGGAGGAAGAACGCTCGTGGTAACTGCTCACCGATTCTCACGCTCCTGACCTCGGGCAGAGCACCGGCCCCTCCACTGGAACATGCGGCTCATTTCCCGAAGATCCTTTAGCGAACTCGTCTTCTGCCATCTGCCTAGCAGAATAATCTGCCCTTCGGCAGCGAAGGCTCGCGGATGTTTCGGTGCCCAAAGCCGGGTATGACCTTGTTCCGGATGACGATCGTACCGGGCGGAAAGGAGCCCCACATGGAACAGCCGGGTATCGACGGCCGGCGGACCACCGTGCCCCCTGGGCACGTCTCCTGCACTCCGGCTCCGGCCGCCCAGCTTTTCGAGATCGCCGTGCTGGACTCCACCGGCGAGGACGGGCTGGGCCGCTGGTACACGATCGGCTGGGGCGTCGACCGGGTGCATGCTGACAGCATCGCCGAGTCGTTCGTCACGCGGCCGGTCTTCCCGTACGACGCGGCGCAGATCCGGCAGAACGGCCACCTGGTCGGCGAGCACCGCCGACCAGCCCAGTAAGCCTACGAGGACCGGCTTTCCGGCTCGTCGAAGGGCCGCAACCGCATGAGCCGCATCAGGCGGCGCATCTGGCACGGGGTGTCGCGGACACGGGCGTGGCCCTGCTCGGCGAAGGACACCAGTGCCCGGATTCCCGTGACGTCGGTGAAGCCGACCTGGCCGACGTCGACGACGAGCCGGTCGTCGATCCGCTGGACCTGCTCCAGCGTGCTCAGCACCCCGGCGCTGTTGGTCCTGTCGAGATCGCCGATGATCCGGATCAGCGCCGAACCACGCGTCACAGTGCAGGTTACGCGCACGAGATGATCGGCGTACAGCAACTGGTGGGCGGTGGTCATGGGTTCGCCGTCCGCCTTGCTGACGCGGCGCATTCCACATCTCACCCCTTCCTGCTCGCGACGGGAAGGATCGTTCTGGCCGTTATGCCTAAGGTAACGTGCGATGAAGAATACCGGAATAACATTTCTGTATAAAATCTTCTTCCGTGAGACGGCCGTGGCCCCGCCCCTGCGGTTTGGACGCGCCGCGCCGCGCCCGGGCAGCCGCAGCCGAGGCGTGCTGGATTTACGTGTGGCGCCGATGGAACGGCGGCGGCCCCGGCACCGAAGAAGAGGGTGATGCGTGCTGACCCGACGAACCCCCGCAGACGGCGGCTAAGGAGCTCACGACATGACCGCCCATCCCCTCGACCGGCTCACCGCCGACGAGATCCGGCACAACCGCTCGATCCTGGTCCAGGCGGGCCTGGTGGGGCCGGACACCCGATTCCCGCTCGTCCAGCTGCGCGAGCCGCCCAAGAGCGAGGTCCTCGCGTTCACCGGTGAGGCCCCGCCGGACCGTCAGGTGTTCAGCGTGCTGCTCGACACCGGGACCGGCGCCTGCATGGAGACCGTGGTCTCGCTCACCCAGGACAAGCTGGTGAGCAGGCGTGACCTCGACCCGGCCGCCGAGGGCCAGCCCCCGATCATGATCGAGGAGTACGCGCTCGTCGACGACATCGTCAAGGCCGATCCCGGGTGGCGGTCGGCGATGGCCCGCCGCGGCATCACCGACCTGGACCTGACCTGCCCCTGCCCGCTGTCGGCCGGGAGTTTCGACCTGCCCGGCGAGCGCGGCCGGCGGCTGGTGCGGGTGCTCACCTTCGTCAAGCACCGCCCCGAGGACCACCCGTGGGCGCACCCGGTGGACGGCCTCGTCGCGTACGTCGACCTGATCGAGCGACGGGTCATCGAGCTCCTCGATCACCGGCTCGCGCCCGTGCCGGCCGAGGAGGGCAACTTCGACGACGAGAGCGTCGTCGGCCCGCCGCTCGCCACGCTCAGGCCCATCGAGATCACCCAGCCTGAGGGGCCGAGCCACACCGTCGAGGGCAACGTGATCGAGTGGGCGAACTGGCGGCTACGGCTGGGCTTCGACGTGCGCGAGGGGCTGGTGCTACACCAGCTGACGTTCCGCGACGGCGAGCGCGAGCGCCCGGTGCTCTACCGGGCCTCGATCGCCGAGATGGTGGTCCCGTACGCGGATCCGAGCCCGGTCCGGTTCTGGCAGAACTATTTCGACGCCGGCGAGTACTGCCTGGGCAAGATGGCCAACTCGCTGGTCCTGGGCTGCGACTGCCTGGGCGAGATCACCTACTTCGACGCCGTCATGGCCGACGACCACGGGGAGCCGCACACGATCCCGAACGCCGTGTGCGTGCACGAGGAGGACCAGGGCGTGTTGTGGAAGCACAGCGACCTGTTCACCGGGTCGGCCGAGACCCGCCGCTCCCGGCGCCTCGTGTTGTCCTGCTTCGCCACCGTCGGCAACTACGACTACGGCTTCTACTGGTACCTGTACCTGGACGGCTCCGTGCAGTTCGAGTGCAAGTCCACCGGTGTGCTGTTCACCTCGGCCTACGAGGACGGCCGCTACGCCAGCGAGGTCGCGCCCGGCCTCGGGGCGCCGTACCACCAGCATCTGTTCTGCGCCCGCCTCGACATGACGGTCGACGGGGTGACGAACGCCGTGGACGAGGTCGAGATCGCCCCGGTCGAGGCGGGCACGGGCAACCCGTACGGCAACGCGTTCACGGCGACGGCGATGCGGCTGCGTACCGAGGCGGAGGGCGCCCGCCTGGCCGCGCCGGGCTCGGGACGGTCCTGGCACGTCAGCAACCCGGCGGTGGTCAACCGGCTCGGCCGGCCCGTGGCGTACGCGCTGCTCCCGCAGGGCCGCCCGGTCCTGCTCGCGGCCGAGACCTCGTCGATCGCGCGCCGCGCCGCGTTCGCCACCAAACACCTCTGGGTGACCAGGTACGACGGCGCGGAGCGCTATCCGGCCGGCGACTACGTCAACCAGAGCCCGGGGCAGGACGGGCTCCCGGCGTGGGTGGCGCGGGACCGAGACATCGACGGCGCGGACCTCGTGCTGTGGCATACGTTCGGGCTCACGCACGTGCCCCGCTTGGAGGACTGGCCGATCATGCCCGCAGACAGCTGCGGCTTCACCCTGAAACCCGTCGGCTTCTTCGACCGGAACCCGGCACTGGACCTGCCGAGACCGGGAGGCCATCACTGCGCCGCGCCGCGGTGACCGGCAGGCCACCGCGGCGCCTCGCCCTCTCACATGGTCGTGTCCAGGGTCAGGGCGGGGTCCAGCGCCAGCGTGGCCACCGCCAGGGCGAGGAAGACCGTCGCCAGGTAGAACTGCGGCGAGAAGTCGCTCACCCGGAGGTGGGTGTAGAGGGCGCAGACGAAGTACAGGACCAGGCCGGCCGCGGCGGCCGTGCCCACGAGCGGCACGCCGGCCAGCCCGAGCGCCAGGCCGAGCGCGCCCAGCGCCTTGAGCGCGCCGATCGGCCAGATCAACCACGACTCGGGGACGCCGGCCCGCTCCAGCGCGGGCCCGAGCGTCCGCATGATGGGCTTGAACCGGGTCATCGCCGCGAACCCTGAGAACGTGTTGAACGCGATGGTCACCACGGCCGTGACGACATAGGCGGTCGACACGGCTAGCTCGGATCGTGTGCCTGGAAGGCCGCCGCGTGGTCGGCCACCCAGTCGGCGAACGTACGCGGCGGGCGGCCCAGGACCTTCTCCAGGTCTCCCGTCACGGGATGTTGCTCCTGGCCGGCGTAGTGGGTGTATCTGTCCATCAGGGCCCGTACGAACGGCTCGGGCAGGCCGATCCCGATCATGTGATGGGCGATGGCCTCCGGCGGCACCTCCTCGAAGCGCAGCGGCCGGCCGATGACCTCGCCGATGACGGCCACCATCTCCTCGTGCGACAACGACTGCGGGCCGGTGAGCTCCAGCCGCCGGCCCGCCAGGTCGTCGGTGAGCAGCGCCAGGGAGGCGGCCTCCGCCAGGTCCCGCTCGTCGAGCGGCGACTCCTGGAAGGCCGCGTACACGTACCGGACGACGTCCCCTCTGCGGATCTGGGCGCCCCACGCCTGGAGGGCGTTGGAGGCGAAGGCGCTGGCCCGCAGGCTGGTCCAGGCCAGGCCGCTGGCGACGGCGGCCGCCTCGGCCTCCTTGTTGCGGTCGCCGCGCAGGCGGGAGGGTTGCAGGTCGAGCGGGTCGTCGACGTTCAGTGCCGACAGGGCGGCCACCCGCCGCGCACCCCGCTCCGCGGCCAGGGCGAGCAGCCGGTCCGCGGCCGTGCCGATGGTCCGCGAGTGCAGGAAGACGGCCTCGACGCCGTCGAGGTGCGGCGCGAGCGTGTCCGGCCGCGACGGATCGCCTTCGACGATCTCGACGGCGGCCGGCAGACCGGCCTTCTCAGGGGTACGGGTGACGGCGCGGACCTGGGCGCCCGCGCCGGCGAGCCGCTCCACGACGAGCCGTCCGACACCGCCCGTCGCCCCGGTTACCAGAATCTTCATGGCATTCTCTTTCGCTCTCCGAGTGAACTTTCACCCTGAGAGGAGTCCTGGAGACCGGAGTGTGACAGCCGAGCCGCGAATGTGAGCCGCGCCTCACTCCCTGGCTTTTGAAGCGTGCGGCTCGTCGTACTCGACCGCGTAGTCGTACTGCGAGCGATCCTTCAGCGCGAACGCCGCCACCACGCTGATCAACGCGCAGATCGCCATGTAGATCGCGATGGCCAGCGAACTCTGGTACGTCGCGTACAGCCAGACGGCGATCAGCGGCGCCGGCCCGCCTGCCGTCAGCGAGGCCAGCTGGTAGCCGAGCGAGGCGCCGCTGTAACGCAGCCGGCCGGTGAAGCTCTCGGCGATGAACGTGGCCTGAGGACCGTACTGGATGTCGTGGATCGGCGCGGCCAGCACGATGGCCAGGAAGACCAGCGACGGGACGCGGGTGTCCAGCAGCGGCCAGTAGATGAAGGACCAGGCGACCATGGCGGCGGCGCCGATGATGTACAGGCGCCGGCGGCCCACGATGTCCGAGATGTAGCCCCAGAACGGCACGGTGAAGAGCGACACCACGCCCGCGACGATCACGTACGTGTAGACGTCGCTGGCCTCGAACCCCAGCGTCTTGGTGGCGTACGTCAGGACGAAGACGGTGAAGATGTAGAACGGCGCCTGCTGCCCGGTGCGCAGGAGCGCGCTCAGCACGATCTCCCGCCAGTTCCTGACGATGACCTCGCGCACGGGGACCCGCTCGACCTTGTTCTCCGCGAGGACCTTGGCGAAGACAGGAGTCTCCAGGATGCCGAGCCGAATGTAGAGCCCGACCGCGGCCATCACGATGCTGAGCAGGAACGGGATACGCCAGCCCCAGTAGGGGTCGATCGGCTGGAAGATCTGCAGCGCCAGATAGCCGAGCACGAGACCGACGGGGACGCCGAACTGCGGCCAGCTGCCGAGGAAGCCGCGCCGCCCGCCGCGCGACTTGCCCCACTCGGTGGCGAGCAGCACGGAACCGCCCCATTCGCCGCCGACGCTGATGCCCTGCAGCAGGCGCAGAAGGGTCAGCAGGATGCCGCCCCAGATGCCGATCTGCTCGTACGTCGGCACCAGGCCCACGAGCGCGGTGGCGACGCCCATGGTCAGCAGTGTGATGATCAGGGTGGCCTTGCGGCCGATGCGGTCACCGTAGTGGCCGAAGATCGCCGCACCGATCGGGCGGGCGGCGAATCCACCGAAGTAGGTGCCGAGCGCGAGCAGCAGGCCCGTGGTCGGATCGCTCTTCGGGAAGAACAGCTGCGCGAAGATGGTGGTGGCCGCGAAGCCGTACAGGAAGAAGTCGTACCATTCGATCGAGGTGCCCACGGCCGAGGCGATCACCGCCCGGACCAGTTGTCGTTTCTTTTCCTGGCCAGTGGCGTCGAGCGCCCGCTCCTCAACCATCTACCGCTCCTGGGTAGGGTCCCGCTTTCCCGTGACGTTACCTGAAGTGTTGGTGATGGTCACGAGGCAGATTTCGCGGGAAATGGAATGACCGGCTCGGCCGGTGCCGTCGCGGCTTCCGTACGGGCTGGGTTCAGGGTGGAGCTGACGGGTAGCGGAGCGGCAACCAGGGGTGCGAGAGGAGGGCGGTGCGATGCGTCCCATCGCTTCTGCCGTGATCGTCGTGGCCTTGGCGGCCGCCGCCGGTTGTCAAGGCCACGCGGGATTCGACTACAGCTCGACGAACATCCCCCAGAACCAGGGCGCCAACGTCGATGTGGGGAAGACCCTGCATCTGCGTAACGTCTTCCTGCTGGGTGGCGCCGACCCGGCCTCGCCCGCCCCGCAGCAGGCCCTGTACGCGGTGCTGATCAACGAAGGCGACCAGCCCGTGAGGCTCGAACGCATCACCATCGACGGAGGCGGGTCGGCGCAGCTCGCCGGGCCCGTCACCCTGCCTCCCGGCCAGCCCGTCGGCACCGGCGAGAAGCCATTGTGCATGGTCACCGGGGTGCGTCCGCGCGGCACCACGGTGCCGATGACGTTCGTCTTCAGCGGTGCCCAGCCTGTCCGCGTGAACGTCCCGATCAAGGAGGAAACCGGCGTCTACACCCAGCTGACACCCCCGCCGACCGGCTCGCCCTCCCCCACAGCCCCGGGCATCCCGCCCTCCCCCACTCCGCCGGGCACCGCGTCACCGACCCCGTCCTGACCGCCGCTCATGGTGACCTGGTGGCGCCGGACACGCCGGCCCGTGCCGTGGTCAGGGAGCGGTGTCCGCCCAGCTGTGGGACCCGCGGATCACGTTCGACTCAGCAGCGACGATCTTGTAAGGCTTGGTGAAGTCGATCGGGGCCGTTTTCAGCAGGGCCCGGCGGCCGAGGGCGGCGGAAACCCGCGGGCCGGAGATCACCGGTTTCGTCGCCACCGTCACCTGGTCGGTCTCGCTGCCCTTGGCCGCCCACTGGATTGTCCACGTGCCCTTCCCGCCGTCGATCGACAGGAGCGCGATCCTGCCGTCCTGCTCGATGGAGACGGTCCATCGGCTGCGGCTGTTCACCTCCGAGGGTGCGGCCGCGGGGATGGCGCCGGCGGTGGTGAACTCGATGGTCACGCCGTCTTGGGTGGGCCGCATCACCGCGGCGAGGAGATCGGCGTACGGAAGGATCGTTCCCGCGTTCTGGCCGCTCTTGGCGTCGCCGTGCCCGTCCTTGATGGCGGCGCTCTGGAAGGCCGGCGATGGCGAGGGGTTGGAGCATTTCAGCTCCACGCGGGTGGTCCTGGCCGGCTTGACCTGCGCCGTCGTCGAGCAGATGCTCTCGCCCAGGGTGGTCTGGAGGCGGTAGCCGCCCTGCGGGAGCGAGAAGCGGAACCCGCCCTGATCTGCCCGCTGGCCGGCCACCCGGCGGCCCTTGAGGGTGAAGACCTCGACCAGTCCTGGCCGGTAGCCGTTGGCTGACGGCTGTCCGGGAGATGGTCCTCCGACGTGGACGATGCCGCCGACCAGCAGGCCTGTGGCGGGAACCTGGTCACGTACGTCACCGGTCGCCTCGGCTTTCACCGACGTGTCAGGTTCGGCGGTCGTGCCGGTTTTCGCGCGCGGGTCTGTGGTCGGGGGCGTGTCGCGGGGTTCGCCGTCATGCGTGTGCGTCATGGGATCCAGTGACGGTTCCGTCGCGGTGGACGGCTGGGTTTCGCCGGTGAGCGTCTGAGACGCCGATGGTCGCGGCTGATCGGTCTGTGCCCAGTACGCCACCGGGGCCGCGATCGCCACGGCGGCCAGCCCGCCTCCCAAGGTCAGCGCCGTCCGGCGCCGGCCCGCGGTCCTCTCGCCGGTCGGGGAGCCGGACGGGGACACGGTCGGGGAGCCGGACGGGGACACGGACGGGGAGCCCGTCGGGGCAGGGCGAGGCGGCAGCCGGTCGTTCCCGAGAGGGCCCTCGGCGTCCAGGCCGTCCGCGAGGGCACGGGCCGCCGCGGCCAGGGCGGCGGCGCTCGGCCAGCGGCCCGCCGGGTCTTTGGCCAGGGCTCGCATGACCACCTCGCCGACGGCGGCCGGGACGTCATCGGGCAGCGGCGGGGGCATCTTGTGCAGGTGCTTGAGCGCGATCGCGACCGCGTTCTCACCGTCGAAGGGCACCCGCCCCGCCAGGCACTCGTACGCGACCACCCCCAGCGCGTACACGTCCATCGCCGGACTCGGCGCGGCGCCCTCCGCCTGTTCGGGGGCACAGTACGTGGCGGTGCCCAGCACGATGCCCGTGGCGGTCAGCTTGAGACTCTCCGCCGTCCTGGCGATGCCGAAATCGGTCAGCACGACCGTGCCATCGGGCAGGATCATGAGGTTGCCCGGTTTGACGTCCCGGTGCACGACGCCGGCCAGGTGCGCCGCATGGAGCGCCTCGGCGGCCTGCGCGACCAGGTCCATCGTGGCGCCGGGGGCGAGGCGTCCCCGGCGGGTCAGCAGCAGGTGCAGCGGCTCCCCGTCGAGGTACTGCATGACCAGGTACGGCGTACGCCTGCCCGGCATCTCGGCGATCCCGTAGTCGAACACGCCCACCACGCCGGGATGGTCGATGGTGGCCATCGAGCGGGCCTCGGCGTGAAAGCGGGCCACGAACTCGGGGTCGCCGTCCAGCCCGGCTCGTACCGTCTTCACTGCGACGACCCGGTCGAGCAGCATGTCCTGGGCGCGCCAGACCTCGCCGTGCCCGCCGCCGCCGAGCCGCGACAGCAGGCGATACCGGCCCGCCAGCGCCCTGTCGGGAACGATCATCTTCGCGTGGCCGCCCTTCACTCCGGTTTCGAGAGCCCGTTCTTGGAAGACGTCCGGAGTGGGCCACTGGTTCGAAGATCCGGGACATCCGCACGACATTCCCTCATCCCGGCCCGAACAGTGGTGTGATCGCGTCTATACACCGAACCAAGCGCTTGCTACGCTCCGCCCATGGTGTCCACGGTGATCTGGGGTACCGGCAACGTCGGCCGTGCGGCCATCCGCGCCGTCGAGGCGCATCCCGCACTGAAGCTCGCCGGCGTACTCGTCCACGACCCGGCCAAGGCCGGCCGCGACGCCGGTGAATTGGCCGCACTCGGCTATGAGGTCGGGGTGGCGGCGACCACCGACGTCGACGCCGTCCTGTCCACCTCCCCACGCGCTGTCGTCTACGCCGCCTCCGGCGATCTGCGCCCCGATGCCGCCCTGGCCGACGTCATCAGGATGCTCCGCGCGGGAGCCGTGGTCGTCACCCCCTCCCTCTACGCGCTCTACGACCAGCGCGGCGCCCCGCCCGAGTTGCGGGCCCACGTCCTGGCCGCCATCGCGGAGGGCGGCGGCTCGTTGTTCGTCTCGGGCATCGACCCGGGCTGGGGCAACGACGTACTGCCCGTCCTGATCAGCGGACTGGGGTCCGTCATCGACGCCGTCCGCTGCCAGGAGATCTTCGACTACTCCACGTACGACCAGCCCAACTCGGTCCGCTACCTGGTCGGCATGGGCCAGCCGATGGACTACGAGCCGCCGATGCTCGCGCCGACCGTCCCCTCCATGGTGTGGGGCGGCCAGGTACGGCTGATGGCCCGCGCACTGGGGGTGGAGCTGGACGACCTCCGCGAGAGCGTGGAGCGGCGACCGCTCGAGACCACCGTGACCACGCCGGAGATGGGCGAGTTCGCGGCGGGCACGCAGGGCGCGGCGCGGTTCGAGGTACAGGGGATGGTCGAGGGCGAGCCGCGTATCGTCGTCGAGCACGTCACCCGCATCCACCCGTCCTGCGCGCCCGACTGGCCGTCGCCCCCGAGCGGTGAGGGGGCGCACCGGGTGATCATCGAGGGCCACCCGCGCATCGAGGTCACGGTCGAGGCCACCGACGAGGGCGGCAACCGCTCCGCGGGCGGGAACGCCACCGCCGCCGGCCGCCTGGTGAACGCCATCGACTGGCTCGTGACGGCCGAACCAGGACTGTACGACGCGCTCGACGTGCCGCTGCGCCCCGCGACCGGCAAGCTCGGAAGGAAGCACCCGTGATCATCGACGTCCCCGAGGGCAAGGACCCGATCGCGTACGTGTGGGGCGAGATGGTCCCCGGCATCGGCGCCGCCGCCTCCCAGTTCTCGTTGTCGGTCTACGCGAACACGACGCTCGGCCTGCGTGAGTTCGAGGCGGCCCGGCTGCGGATCGCCCAGCTCAACGGCTGCGTCTTCTGCCTGGACTGGCGGACGGAACGCGACGGCCAGAAGGTCGAGGACGGCTTCGCCGACTCGGTGGCCGAGTGGCGCACCACCACCGCCTTCGACGAGCGCACCCGCCTGGCCGCCGAGTACGCCGAGCGGTACGCCCTGGACCACCACGGCCTCGACGAGGCGTTCTGGGCCCGGATGACCGCGCACTACAGCCAGGCCGAGATCGTGGAGCTGAGCATGAGCATCGGCTCCTGGTGGGCGTTCGGCCGGCTCAACCGCGTGCTGGGCCTGGACACCGCCTGCGTGTTGCCCGGCGGCCCATCCCCGGCCGGCGACCAGCATCGATTAGAACGTCGATGAGAGCGAGGAACCCCCATGAGCGACACCGTCTCTCGCCGCGGCTTCATCACCGGCGCCGGCACCCTCCTGGGAGCCGCCGCCCTCGCCGCCCCCGCCCGGGCGGCGGCCGGCCCGATCGCCTCGGGGGCTCACGTCCCCGCCCTGGTGATCGGGACCGGGTACGGCGGCGCCGTCGCCGCGCTGCGCCTGGCCCAGGCCGGCGTGGACGTCCACATGATCGAGATGGGCATGGCCTGGGACACCCCCGGCTCGGACGGCAAGATCTTCTGCAACACGCGCGAGCCGGACTACCGGTCGTACTGGCTGCGTACCAGGACCAAGGCGCCGCTCAACTACTTCCTCGGCTTCCCCATCGACCGGGACATCCCACGCCACACCGGGGTACTGGACGCCGAGGAGTTCGGCGGGATCACGGTCTACCAGGGCCGCGGCGTCGGCGGCGGCTCGCTCGTCAACGGCGGCATGGCGGTCACGCCCCGGCGCGAGAACTTCGGCTTCGTGCTCCCGTCGGTGAACGCCGACGAGATGTACAACGTCTACTACCCACGCGCCAACGCCGGGCTGGGCGTGGCCACCATCGACCCTGCCTGGTTCGACACGACCCCCTACTACCAGTACGGCCGCGTCGGCCGTAAGCACGCCCAGCGCTCCGGCTTCCCGTTCGTTTTCGTGCCCGACGTGTACGACTGGGACTACATGAAACAGGAGGAGGCCGGCACCGTCACGAAGTCCGCGCTGGCCGGCGAGATCCTCTACGGCAACAACCACGGCAAGAAAACACTGCAGAAGACGTACCTCGCCCGCGCCAAGGCCACCGGCAGGGTGGCGATCTCACCGCTCCACAAGGTCACCTCGGTCGCCCCCGCGTCCGGCGGCCGCTACACGGTGACCATCGAGCAGATCGACACCTCCGGGAACGTCACCGCGACCAAGACCGTGACCGCGGACCGCGTCTTCTTCGCCGCCGGCAGCGTCGGCACCAGCAAGCTGCTGGTCAGGCTGAAGGCCACCGGCGTGCTGCCGAACCTGAACGGCGAGGTCGGCAAGGGCTGGGGCGACAACGGCAACGTGATGTGCGGCCGCGCCAACCACATGTGGGACCCGACCGGCAGCCTCCAGTCGGCGATCCCGTGCTGCGGCATCGACAACTGGGCCGCCGGGGGCGCGTTCGCCGAGGTCGCGCCGCTGCCGACCGGGATCGAGACCTTCGCCTCGTTCTACCTGTCGATCACGAGGAACCCGAACCGGGCCCAGTTCTCCTGGAACGCGGCGGCGGGCAAGGTGGAACTGAACTGGCAGACCGCCTGGAAGCAGCCGTCCATCGACATGGCCAAGACGATCTTCGACAAGATCAACGCCAAGGAGGGGACGATCTACCGTACCGACCTGTTCGGCGTCTACAAGATCTGGGGCGACCACCTGACGTACCACCCGCTCGGGGGCGCCGTGCTGAACAAGGCCACCGACAACCACGGCCGCTTGCACGGCTATCCGGGCCTGTACGTCATCGACGGCTCGCTCATCCCCGGCAACACCACCGTCAACCCGTTCGTCACCATCACGGCGCTGGCCGAGCGCAACATCGAGCAAATCATTGCAACCGACCTGTGAGGGCTGGCACCGGCCCGGTCCGTCGTCCACGATGAGCGGGCCGGATCAATCATCACAGGGAGGTCGAAAGCCATGCGTTTACGGTCGTGGCTGGCGTTGACCGCGGCGGCCGCCGCTCTCTTGGCGGCTCAGCCCGCGGCGGCCCAGGCGGTGGTGAAGTTCTACGCCGACTCAGGGGACTCCTGCCGTCGCGGGGTCACGGAGGGAACGCTGGACTGGGTGGAAGGGCCCGTCGTCCGGCCGACCGTCAGGGTCAGCGGTTATCTGGCCGATGAGGGCGTCAACTCACCCTGCGCTCAGGACGGGATGTTCTCCAAGGCCACGTTCAGCGCCTACAACGGCGACACGCTCGTCGACTCCGAGACGTACAAGGCCGACAACCAGCGGATCGTGCTCTCCTTCGCGCTGTCCGACCCCTCGGGGGTGACCGCCATCAACCGGGTGGTCGTGCAGGTGTGCCGGTTCAGCGTCACGCCGATCGGGATCAGCTACTGCGGCCGTGCCGCGGAATACAAGATGCCCTGACATTCATCGGACAGCCGTCCGCGTCACGAACACATGGAAACGCCACCGTAACAACGCCGCCTTACCAGGCTTCGTATCCGCGGTTGGGGCGGGCAGCGCTATGCTCGCTCCAACCGCCGCTGTGCGGACACACGGCCACGACGGTCTAGAGTCGGATCCGAGCAGGGAGGCGTTTCATGGCACGTGCTGACACCGGTCCCGATTTCATCGAGGCGCTGGCCCGCGGCCTCGATGTGATCCGGGTGTTCCAGCCGGGCCGGCCCATCATGTCCCTGACCGAGGTGGCCACCGCCGCGGGCCTGGCCCGGCCCACGGCCCGCCGCATCCTGCTCACCCTGCAGGAGCTTGGTTACGCCAGGAGCGAGCCCGGCGGCTACGCGCTCACGCCCCGGGTGCTGGAGCTGGGGGTGTCGTACGTTCGCTCGATGGGGTTGTGGGAGGTGGCCAGGCCGCACATGGAGTGGCTGGTGGCGCAGACCCACGAGTCGTCGTCCATCGCGCAACTCGACGGGTCCGACATCGTGTACGTCGCGCGGGTGGCCGTACCGAAGATCGTCACCCTGTCGGTGCAGATCGGGACGCGTTTCCCCGCCCTGCAGACGTCGCTGGGGAAGGTGCTGCTGGCCGCGCTGCCTCCCGACGAGGTGGCCCGGGTGCTCGCCGAGCCCAGCCGCTCGGGGGTGGAGCCGCGCTGGCGGCCGGACGTGGCCGAGCGCGAGGCGGCGCTGCGCGAGGTGCGGGCGAAGGGGTGGGCGCTGACGGACGAGGAGCTCGCCCTGGGCATCCGCAGCGTTGCCGCACCGCTTAGGGACGGACTCGGCAACGTGATCGCGGCGATCAACGTCAACGCGAACGCGGCGGAGACGTCGGTGGAGCGGCTGGCGGAGGTGCACCTCCCACTGCTGCTGAAGACGGCCGGCGCCATCAGCGCCGACTGGGCCCTGTACGAGACCGTGCCCCAGGTCACGATGACCTCCTGACCGCCGGGCCAGTGAGCACGTGGGTCAAGAGGGTTGCAGGGTCAGGACGATGCGGCCGGATGTGGCGCCCGCGGATTGGCGGCTCCACGCGGCCTCGATCTCGTCCAACGGCACGACCTCGTGGGACACCTCAAGGTGCCCCAGCGTCGCCAACTCCGCGATCCGCCCAATCGCGGTGGCACGTTGTTCCCTGGTCAGCTCGTTGTTCGTGTAGCCGAGCACCCGCAGGGACCGGCTGCGCAGGGTCGCGGAGTCCAGCGGGCACGTGTCCCCCGCCGAGCTGCCCAGATTCACCAGCCGCCCGTACGGCCGCAACGTCCGGGCGGCCGCGGCGGCCGGAACGCCGAAGAGTGGATCGAGCACCAGGTCCAGCGGCCCTTCACAGGCGGCCGCGAAACGTCCGGCGAGTTCTGTCACGTCGTCCGTGTCGAGCGCGACCACGGCGTCCGCACCCGCCTCCTCGGCCCGTTCCCGTGCGGCCGCGGAGCGGGCCGCCGCGACGACCCGCCGCGCGCCCGCGACGCGGGCCAGCTGCACGGCGGCCTGCCCGACCACGCCCCCCGCCCCCAGCACCAGCACTTGCTCACCGGCGGCGAGCTCGCCGCGCCAGGTCAGCGCCATGTGGGCGGCGACCGCCGACAAACCCAGCGCGGCCACGGCGACCGGATCGGTCCCGGCGGGCAGCTCCACAAGGTCGTCCGCGGGTATGGAGGCCAGCTCGGCCATGCTCCCGTCGCCAGGCGCCATCCCAGCGACCGTGGGGAACCACACGAGCGTGCCGTCTCCGACCGTCCCGACGCCCTGGACGCCCGGGACGTACGGGGTTGCCGGGACACCGAAATAGGAGGAGCCACTGGCGCACAGCAGATCGAGGGGGGTGATGGGCGCGGCGATCACCCCCACCAGCCGTTCCCCCGGCCCCGGCTCCGGCACCGGTCGCTCGGCCAGCCGGGGTGGCTTCCCGCAGGTCTCGATCTGCACGGCACGCATCAGTGGCTCCCCTCACGATCGGATCAGGTCGCGATGTCCGGGTACGGCAGGTCGTGGTGTGCCAGGCGCCGGGCGTACTCCAACTGGAAACCGAGTGGCTCGGCGTAGTCCCGCTCGAACATCGCGATGAACAGCGTAAGTGTCAGGAACGGGTGCGCCCCCAGCTCGAACAATTTGGGATAGTCGTGCGTGGCGAGCGCCTCCCGCTCGGTGTCGTCGAACCGCAGCCAGGTGGACGACTCACCGGTGTGGCAGCCGAGGATCCGGTTGGCGTACTCGGCCTCCCACCACTCGACCGTGGCCCGCGGCTGCTCCCGGTAGCGTTCGACCAGCTCGGGATCGCGATCGACGGTGAACAGGAACTTGTTGAGCAGATATTTGCTCACGGTCGGCTGCCTCCGTTCGGATACCAGGTGAAGTACGCCTCCATGGTGTGGAACAGGTCGTAGGTGTCGACGTAGTCGGCCTTCCGGCCCTCGCCCGCGACGCCCATCATCAGCATGAAGTCCATGAAGCCGTGGGTGGCGTTGCCGGGTGCGTGGAGGCTGTCGAGCGTCACCTCGGCCAGGCAGCCTTCGATGTCTCCAGAGGAGATCCATTCGACGGCCCGCCGGTCGAACTCCGGGTCGGGCCCGTGCGGGCCGAACTGGCGGGGGCCGCCGAGCTCGAGCGACAGGTGCCCGGTCCCGATGACCGCGACCCGTTGATCGGCCGGCCAGGATTCGACCAGCTGCCGGATCGTCCGCCCCAGCTCCACGAACCGCTTCGGCCGCGGCAGCGGCGGGGCGAAGATGTTGGTGTAGATCGGCACGATCGGCAGGTCGTTCTGCGGGCGCAGGGTGATGATCGGGCAGGTGATCGAGTGGTCGATCCGCAGCTCGTTGGAGAAGGCGAGGTCGAAGCCGGCGTCGAGGCCCTCGCGCAGGATGTACGCCGACAGGTCCTCCTGGCCGGTGAAGAACATCCTGGGCAGGCCGAACTCGCGTTCCTCGTTGTAGAAGTTCGCGTCGTAGAAGGGGGCCTTGCCGACCAGGAACTGCGGCATGTTGTCCAGCCACAGCTGGTGGAAGTGGTCGGAGCCGACCATCACCAGCACGTCAGGCCTGGCCTTGGTCAGGGTCTCGCGGAACGCCTCGACCTTGCGTACCCACTCGTCGGCGAACGGTGGGCGGTCCTCGCCGGTGCTGGTGGAGGCGCGGTAGTAGAAGGGATGGTGGGTGGACGCGATGACCGCGACGAGTTCAGCCATGCAAGCCTCCGTTGGCGTACGGCTCGGGCGGGATGGACTGGTTGTTGAGGTCCACTGAGAGGAAGATGTCGTTGGCGACGGGACGGCGCAGCTCCTCGGCCAGCTGGCCGATCAGGCCGGCGGTCCTGGCCAGCAACGCGAAGGCGCGCAGCAGCTCCAGCGGCAGGCCCAGGTCGGCCAGCGCCGCCCCGCACACGCCGGCCCCGTTGAGCGGCAGCGTGCGGCCCAGGACCTGTGGGTGGACGCGGCCGATGGCGGCGAACAGCGACAGGTGCGGCCCGTACAGGCCTTCCTCGGTGGCGATCTGGAACAGCCGTGGCGTGCGGGGGTCGCCGTCCTTGTGCACGTGGTGGCCGAGGCCGGGGATGAGCTTGCGTTCCGCGCGCCGGGCGCGGACGGTGTCCAGGGCGAGCGCGTCCCAGCCGGCGTCGTCGTCCGGGATCGGGTGCTCGCGCAGCACCTCGTTGAGGAAGCGGCCGCAGTCCTCGGTGACGCCGAGGAAGCGCGAGCCGCCGCCGAGCAGCCCGGCCGCGAGCGCGCCCTGCACGGAGTCGGGCGCGGACAGGTACGTCAGCCGTGTCACGATGGCGGTCGGTGTGAATCCGTGGTCGGCGAGCGCGGCCAGGACCGCCTCGAAGACGCGGATCTCGCCGGACGTCGGGCGGCGCTGCGTGGCCAGCCAGAACGCCAGCTCGCCGAAGCCCACCTGGCCCATGACGTCCTCGGCCAGGTCCTGACCGAGCAGTGTGATCGTCTTCAGCGACGACGCCCCGAGCGCCGTGGGGTACTCACGATCCGTGCCGGACTCAGGCACTGGGGGATCCGTCTCGGACATATTCGGCTCCATCACGCCCCACTTCCTTCCACGGAACCGGCGGGACCGGCGGGACCGGCGGGACCGGCGGGACCGGCGGGACCGGCGGGACCGGCGAGCCACTTGCGCAGCTCCGCGCCGTGCTCGTCGAGCTCCGGTGGCGGCAGCGTATAGCGGACCGGCGTCTCTGAGAACCGGATCGGATGCCGCGTGGTCGGCACCGCCCGCTCTCCTGCCCCCACTTCGACGACGGGCTCCAGCCCGAACCGCTCGGCCATGGCGAACCCGCCGTCGATGGTGTTGATCGGCCCGCTCGGCACCCCGGCCTCGACCAGCAGCTCGAACCACTCGACCGCCCCACGGGTGGCCAGCCGCTCGACCAGGATCGGCCGCAGCTCGTCCCGGCGCGCGGTGCGGTCGGCGTTGCGGGCGAAGCGCGGGTCGTCGGCGATCTCGGGGATCCCGAGCACTTCGCACAACTTGCGGAACTGGCCGTCGTTGGCGGCGGTGACGATGAGGTCATTGTCGGCGGTCGGCAGCGGCTCGTAGGGGAACACGCTCGGATGCGCGTTCCCCATCCGGTACGGCACGACGCCACCCGCGACGTACGCGGCGCTGTGGTTCACCAGCCCGGTCAGCGCCGACGACAGCAGATTGACCTCGACCTGCTGTCCCTGCCCGGTGATCTCGCGGTGGCGCAGCGCGGCGAGGATCCCGATGACGGCGTGGTTGCCCGCCATCACGTCGAACACGGAGATCCCGGCCCGGTACGGCGGCCCGTCCGGATCGCCGGTGAGGCTCATCAGCCCCGACATGGCCTGGACCATGAGGTCATAGCCGGGCACCCGGGCCCCGGCACCCGACCCGAACCCGCTGATGGAGGCGTACACGACGCCGGGGTTCGCGGCCCTGACCGAGGCGTAGTCGAGGCCGTACTTGGCCAGCCCGCCGGGCCGGAAGTTCTCGATCAGCACGTCCGCGCGCCGGGCCAGCTCCCTGGCCGCCTCGGCGTCGGCCTCGTCCCGCAGGTCGAGCGCGATCGACCGTTTCCCCCGGTTGACCCCGAGATAGTACGTCGACACCTCGCCTCGTACCGGCGGCGTCCAGGACCGCGTGTCGTCCCCGGCAGGCCCCTCGACCTTGACCACGTCGGCGCCCAGGTCGGCCAGCAACATCGTGGCGTACGGCCCGGCCAGGATCCGGGAGAAGTCGGCCACCAGCACGCCGGACAGCGGCCCGCCCCCCGCCGGCCCGTTCGCTACGGCGTCCTCTGCCATCCGGCTCCCTTCCAGTACGAGCGTTCGCTACACGGACGACTGTCCGTAATCGTGATTCTGGCATACACCCGGACCCCGGCCCAAGCACAGAGGAGACCCTTGACACCGTTCGCGGCAACCGTAGAGTTACGGCGAACAACATGACCGTGCAGCGGACAACCGTTCGGAAGATCGGAGTTCAGCGATGAGCGAGCAAACCGGGTTCGAGGCCGGACGGCCTGTGGTGCTGCGCGGCGGCACGGTGCTGCCGATGGACGGCGGGCGCACGGTGCTCGAACGCACCGACGTCCTGGTGACCGGCGACTGGATCGCCGCCGTCGGGCCCGATCTGGAGGCGCCCGAGGACGCCGTCACGATCGACGCGTCGGACGGCATCGTCATGCCCGGCATGATCGACACCCACCGGCACATGTGGCAGACCGCGTTGCGCGGGTACGGCGCCGACTGGACGCTCACGCAGTACTTCGTCTGGTTCTACCTGGAGCACGGGAAGCTGTTCCGGCCGGAGGACATCCACGCGGGCAACACCCTCGCCGCGATCGAGGCGCTGGACGCCGGCGTCACGACCGTCGTCGACTGGTCGCACGGCCTGCAGACCGTGGACCACGCCGACGCCGCCGTCGACGCGCTGCAGTCGGTGCCGGGCCGGTACGTGCTCGCGTACGGCAACATCCAGCAGCCCCCCGCCGAGTGGACGGCCGCGCCCGAGTTCCGTGACTTCGTGCGCCGCCGGATCACCGGCGACGACCTGCTCGGCTTCCAGCTCGCCTTCGACGTGCTGGGCGACCCGGCCTTCCCGGAGAAGCCCGCGTTCGAGGTGGCGCGGGAGCTCGACGCGCCGGTCACCACGCACGCCGGCGTCTGGGGCGCGACCAGCGACGACGGCATCCGGCTCATGTACGAGCACGGCTTCATGACCCCGCGGAACATCTACGTGCACGCCGCGTCGTTGTCGGCCGACTCCTATCACCGCATCGCCGCCACCGGGGGCTCCGTCTCGGTCTCCACGGAGAGCGAGCAGAGCGCCGGCCAGGGGTACCCGCCCACGTGGGCGGTACGCGCCCACGGCATCCCGGTGTCGTTGTCCATGGACACCAGCGTGTGGTGGAGCGGCGACCTGTTCTCCGCCATGCGCACCACCCTCGGCGCCGACCGCTCCCGAGAGCACCTGGAGGCCCACGCCAAGGGCGACACCGTCACACACTGTGGTCTGCGCGCCGACCAGGTCGTCGACTGGGCCACCCGCGGCGGCGCCCACGCGCTCGGCCGCGACGACCTGGGCGTGATCGCGGCAGGCAAGAAGGCCGACCTGGTGCTCATCAAGAACGACCGTTCACCGGTCTCGTTCCCGGTGCTCCACCCGTACGGCCACGTCGCCTTCCAGGCGCAGCGCGGCGACGTGCACACTGTCCTGGTCAACGGGCGGGTGGTCAAGCACGAGCACAAATTGCTCGGCGTCGACCTGGCCACGGCGCGCCGCCAAGTCGAGCAGACGATCGACTACCTTCGCACGGAAATGGGCGAGGACGCCTGGAACAAGGGCATGAACCCAGACATCCCCGCGACGAAGATCCTCGACAATCCATACACCTACACCGACTACCGCAGCGACGCGACACACCGCCTCTAAGAGCTATCCCGTAATGGAGGGATAGTCCGGCCCGTGGGCACGTCTGTCCGGCGTGGTCCCGGGCCCGTGGGGTGCGGGTGGGGTCTCATCCGGGGTCGGCGTGGCACGGGTTGCGGAATTTCGCCGAGCAGAGGCCGCCCTTGTTGCCCGTGGCGGGGTGTGGGGATGGCTGCCGCCTGACCCGCGTCCGCCACCGTCGAGACGGCGGTGGTGGGGGTGGGATCGATCGCGGTTGACTCGGACAGGGCTTCTTGCAGCCCTTGCATCGTGTAGCTGGTGAGCAGCCGCTCCGCGTGGGAGTAGTCGACGCAGGCTGTGGCCAGGTCGGCCGGGTCGCTGTGGGTGACGCAGGAGGCCAGCAGCGCCGAGATCAGGTCACGGGGCGCGGTCAGGCCGCAGATCGGGCAGGCATGGGTGCGTTCCCGCAATGATTTGGGGACGCGGGTGCCGCAGGGGCAGTGCTGGGACATGGCGGTCGTGGTGGTGGAGGCGCGTAGCAGTGTGCCGCCCGCCGCGATGGCTTCGCGTTCAATCGCGGCGATGAGCTGACCGGGGGTGAACGCGGCCAGCGTCCGCCCCCACAGGCGGAACCAGGTGCGGATGTCACAGTCTTCGACGACCAGGCGAGTGCCGTGGACAGCGACCAGGTCGGCGGCGACCTGGCGGGCACGGGCTTTGCGGGCGGCCGTCCGGGTGACGGCGGCGGCCGCGTGTATGGCGCGCAGCTTGCGGTAGCCGCTGGACAGGGTGTCGGTGTGGTAGGCGGCGTTGCGGGGTTTCCCGGCCGCATTCGCCACCCGCCCCCCACGGGGGACGGTGATCTGGCGGGCGGGCAGGTCGGCCTCTTGACGGCGGCGAGCGCGTTTGGCCTGCCGTCTGGACGGCTCGTACCGGTCGGGGTTGCCGGCGCGGCGGGAGCGATCCAGGGCGCGGGAGCGCCGTTTGGCTTTGCGCCGATCGCCGGCGAGGCGGGCGTGTTCGGCGGGGGTGAGCGTGACCTGGTCGGCGCGAACGGGCCCATCGGCCGGGTCACCGGTGGCGGGGGCGGAGACGACCGACAGGTTGGAGACGTTGCCGTCAATGCCGGCCCGCCGCTGCAACCCCACCGCTCGCGCGCGGCGCTGCCGGGTGGCCGGGCTGGCGTATCCGGTGTCGAGGATCATCAGATGCGCCTCGTAGGTCCAGCCGCCGGGCGCGGACGGGTCGCGGCGGCGGACGAGGTCGATTTTGTGCCAAAGCTGCGGCCGGGCCAGGTAGTGGGCCAGGTAAGGCGCTCGGCCCGCGCCCTGGGGGAGGCGGACGGGCAGCACGAGGTCGCCGCGGCCGCTGCGGGGGCCGCCGGTGTAGACGACGGCCAGGGGGCCGGTGTGGTCCCACCAGGACGCGGGCCGGGTACGGGTTTTCCCGGTGGTCACGCTCCCTGTGGTCATGGTGCTCGTGGTGGTTGTGAGGGTGATGCGGCCGGTGGGGGCACCCGGCGGGCGAAGGCGCCGGGGCTGGGCGAGCACCGAGGCCGTCGGCGGGAGCGTCAGCGCCGCTGCCACCCACGCCTCCGTCCCCGGCGCCGGCCCGGATCCGGGCCTCGGCTGGGCGGTCAGGTGGGAGATGAGGTCTGGGTGTGGGTAGGCGGCCAGATGCCCGTCCAGGGTGCCGTGCAGGCGGAAGGTCTCCCATTTACGCGCCGTGGTGTGGGAGCGGGCCCGGCCGGGGATGCGGGTAAACGCCCAGAACGAGCCGGTCTTCGGCCGCCCGGCGTGCTTGCCCCTGCTGTCGGCGAACAGATGCCGGTCCACCCCCGTCCACACCTCATCCGCGATGTGCAGGGCGAGAGCCTTGGTCAGGTGGTGCAGCAGATACCCGGAGTTGTCCAGATGGGCGTAGGCGGCGTGTTCCAGGGCGACGCGGGTCAGCCCGAGCGTGGCCCGCCACTCCTTGGGGTCGGCCTGACGGCGGTAGGTGCCCGCCCAGTAGGCGTCGACCCGGGCGCGGGCGTCACGCTGCAATGCCCGTTTCAACGACCAAGCGGCGGCAAACAACTGCTCGACCCGGTCGCGAGTCTGCGGGTCGTCGACGATCAGAGGCAGGCGGATCACCGAGACCGGCTGGTCCTTGTCGCGTTTCCAAGCGCGGGTTTTGTTCTTGCCCCGGAACCGGCGGTGCGCCGGCTCGGCGCGGGGTGACCCGGGCGAGGACGAGGGCGGGACTGTCCCACCTGCCACTTGGTGCTCTCCCGTCACGCTCACATCACCCAGCGTGACACACCTGCTCGGTAAACGTCCAGCAAGTATTCGGGAACATGTTCGCGTGCCGGCCCAGCCGACGGAACCCGATCGCGATCTCTTTGCCGAAGCCCAACATGCGACTGGGTCAGCCTCGTGCGCGCCCCGGGACGTCCAGGCGTGGACCGGACTGTCCGGCCCGCAACTCCAGACATCGATCAGCCGGTTGCCCGACCGTCATCCCGACGCCGGGCGGGCCGCCCCTGGGCCTGGCCTACCCCGACCGGGTCTTCCTCGTCGTGCTCGCTTTCCGCACCAACCTCACCATGATCCAGCTCGGTACGCTGTTCGGTGTCTCCGAATCCGCGCTCTGCCAGATGATCGCCGATCTCGCTCCGCACCCGGCCGCGCTGCTCGCTCCGCCGCCACTTCCTGGCGTCAGCTCAAGGCTGCAGCATGTCAGAGCGCTTCAACGGCAGGGAGCCGTCGAGCGGCGCGGCACCAAGGTCGGCGTGAGGGAGAAGTCGACCGCCGCCGTACGGCCCTGGATGCGTTCAAGGAGCAGGCGGCCCGCCGTTCTGCCCATGATGGCGCCGTCTTGATCGACGGTGGTCAGGGAGATGTGAGCGAGGCCGGACATGCGGGTGTTGTCGTAGCCGGCCAGGGAGATGTCGGAGGGGACGGCGAGACCGGCCTCATAGAGGGCCGCGAGTGCGCCGAAGGCGGCCAGGTCGGCGCCGGCGAAGATGGCGGTGGGGCGCGGCTCGCGGGCCAGCAGGACACGCGCCGCCGCATAGCCGCCCTCCTCCGTGTAGGCGGTGGCGGCGACGGCGATCTCGCCGGCCAGGCCATGCTCGGCCATGACCCGCCGGTAGGTCCGTTCCCTGATGGTGTGCTGCAGCGCCCCGGGCCTGCCGCGGCTGGCGTCACGCTGCCCGATGTGGGCGATATGGCGGTGCCCGAGCGCGATCAGATGACTCACGACCAGTTCGGCGCCCACCTCGTCGTCATCGTGGACCGAGTCGTAGAGGGCTGACTTCTCGTGTGGGCCGAGCACGACAGTCGGCGTGCCCGTGGCTACCTCTTCCAGCTCCCCTTTGGAGCCGAGCGGCGCGATCATCAGGATGCCGTCCACCTGGCGGTCCACCAGCGCGTCGATCGCCATGCGCTCCCCCTCCGGATCCTTGCCGCCCTGGACGAGGATGGCCTGGTAGTCGGTGCCGCCGAGCTGCGTCATGAGGCCGTCGAGGATCTCGGCGAAGAACGGGTTGCTGATGTGCGGCAGGAGCACACCGATGGTGAACGTGTGGCCGCGCATGGCCCGCGCCGCGTTACGCGGGCGGTAGCCGAGCTCGTCGATGGCGACCCGGACGCGGTCGCGCATGGCCGCGCTGACGCCGTAGGCGTTACGCAGCACCTTCGACACCGCGGTGGTGGAGACTTGAGCGCGGCTCGCCACGTCGGCGATCGTGATCCGGCGCCCTCGAGCGGCCCCGCCCATACGCCCGCCTTCCCGTCGGAACCCGTTCGGACAGTACGGTTCAACCATCGGAAAGTCGTGGATAACGTTACCCATTTCCGGTAGGGAAAACCCTCCGGAGACGGAATTTCCCCGTGTCACGATTGGGAATCGTTCCCCAAATTCGCCCTTGACGACTCCCGTATGTGACGCCTACGTTAACTGGCATCGGGGGCGTTTAAAACGATTCAACGGACCCGG
This sequence comes from Nonomuraea sp. 3N208, assembly GCF_052245935.1. Classification (NCBI taxonomy): domain Bacteria; kingdom Bacillati; phylum Actinomycetota; class Actinomycetes; order Streptosporangiales; family Streptosporangiaceae; genus Nonomuraea; species Nonomuraea sp. 3N208. The sequence continues at coordinate 60,976 of NZ_JBQQBR010000023.1, forward strand.
AGGGGCGTTGTGAAGACCTCGTACCGCGTACTGGGAGCGGCCGTGGCCGTTCTCGCGACAGCGGCCCTGACCTCCTGCGGCTCGGGCTCAGGCGCCGAGCCCGCCACAGACGGCACCACCACCCTGACGTTTCTCGTGGACAACGGCCCAGGAACCGTCAACTCGGCCAAGGCGCTCACGGAAGCCTTCATGAAGGCCAACCCCAAGATCAAGATCGAGACCGAGACGCGGCCGGGCGGCAGCGAGGGCGACAACATCGTCAAGACCCGGCTCTCGACCGGCGACATGACCGACATGTTCTGGTACAACTCCGGTTCGCTGCTCCAAGCGCTCAACCCCGCCCAGACCCTCGTCGACCTCACCGGCGATCCGGTGCTGCAGAACGTGCAGAAGGACTTCCTGCCGGTGGTGAGCCAGGCGGGCAAGGCGTACGGCGTGCCGGGCGGCACCGCCTTGGGCGGCGGCATCCTCTACAACCGCAAGATCTACGACAAGCTCGGCCTGAAGCCGCCCACGACCTGGGCGGAGTTCATGGCCAACAACGACAAGATCAAGGCGGCCGGGATCACGCCGATGATCGCCACGTTCAAGGACACCTGGACGTCACAGCTGCTCGTGCTCGGCGACTTCTACAACGTCCAGGCGGCGGACCCGACCTTCGCGCAGAACTACACCGCCAACAAGGCCAAGTTCGCCACCACCCCGGCCGCCATGGCGGGCTTCCAGCATCTGGCGGAGGTGCACAGCAAGGGCTACCTCAACAAGGGTTTCGGCTCGGCCACCAACGACCAGGGCATGAAGATGCTGATCGAGGGCCAGGGCGCGCACTACCCGATGCTCAGCGCCACGTTGCCGCCCCTGGTGGCCACCATGCCGCAGGCCGCCACCGACGTCGGCTTCTTCGCCATCCCCGGCACCGACGCCGCCAAGAACGGCGCCACGCTCTGGGAGCCGGCCGGCATCTACATCCCCAAGACCACCAAGAACCTGGAGACGGCCAAGAAGTTCCTGGCCTTCGTCGCCTCGCCTGCGGGCGCCGACGCCGTCAGCAAGCTCGTCCAGCCGTCCGGGCCGTACCGGATCCAGGGCGCCAAGCTGCCCGAGGACGCCATCCAGGTGGCCAAGGACCTGCAAGCGTACGTCGACAAGGGAGCGACCGCGCCCGCGCTGGAGTTCGTCTCCCCGGTCAAGGGCCCGTCGCTGGAGCAGATCACCGTCGCCGTCGGCTCCGGGCTGACGCCGCCCGCCGAGGGCGCCACCCAGTACGACAAGGACGTGGAGAAGCAGGCCCAGCAGTTGGGGCTCGCAGGATGGTGACCAAGCAGCACGCCGGGCCCCGCACGGGGCCCGGCCCGGCCCGCGAGAAGAAGCACGTTCACGCGTCGAAGCAGCGTGCGGCCTACCCGTACGCGCTCTACGTGCCGGCCGCCGTCGTCTACCTGGTGATCTTCCTGGTGCCGACGGTGATGGCCTTCTACTTCGCGCTGACCCGCTGGACGTTGTTCGACAGCACCTTCGTCGGGCTGCAGAACTTCCGCGACTTCTTCGCCGAGCAGAACCTGCGCATCGGCTTCGCCAACACCCTCATCTACGCGGTGGTCACCAGCGGGCTGAAGGTGGTGCTCGGGCTGCTGCTGGGCGTGCTGCTCACTTCGAGGCTGCGGCTGCGCGGCTTCCTGCGCTCGGTGGTGTTCTTCCCCGTGCTGGTGTCCACGGTGGCGGTGGGCTTCACCTTCAGCGCGCTGCTGCGGCCGGACACCGGCCTGGTCAACAAGGCCCTCGCCCTGGTCGGCGTCGACGGTCCCGACTGGCTGGGCGACGCCAACACGGCGCTGCTGTCGGTGGCGCTGGTGGACGTGTGGAAGGGCGTGGGCATCGCCACCGTCATCTACATCGCCGGCATCATGTCCATCCCGCGCGACTACTACCAGGCGGTGGCCGTGGACGGTGGCGGCGCCTGGCACCGCTTCCGGCACGTGACGCTGCCCTTGAGCTGGCCGGCCACGTATTCGGTGATCCTGCTGTCGTTCATCGGCGGCCTGCGCTCGTTCGACCTGATCTGGACGATGACGCGGGGTGGGCCCGGCTTCACCAGCGACACCATCGCCTCGATCATCTACAAGCAGTACCAGGCCGGCTTCTTCGGCCTGTCCACCGCGGGCAACGTCATCCTGTTCGTCGTCGTCACCGCCATCGTCGTGCCGCTCAACTACTTCCTCGGCAAGAGGCAGGTCGCCGCATGAGAGCGCTCAAGAGATTCAGCGCGGAGACGATCGCGCTCCTCGTGGCCACCGTGGTCTTCCTGATCCCGTTCTCGTTCATGCTGCTGACCGCGGTCAAGGACCAGGTGCAGTCCGCCGACCTGGACTTCGCCTGGCCCACCAGCTGGCCCGTGGTCCGGAACTTCATCGAGGTCATCGAGGCGCGCGACTACCTGCTGCTGCGGGCCTACGTCAACAGCACGATCCTCACCGTCGCGTCCGTCGCGCTGATCGTGGTGTTCGCCGCGATGGCCGCGTTCGTGCTGCAGCGCCGCGTCGGCAAGGTCGGCAAGGTGGCCGACTTCCTGGTGCTGTCGGGGCTGGTCATCCCGCCCGCGATCGTCCCCACGATCTGGCTGCTGCAGGGGCTCGGCCTGTTCAAGACCCTGCACGGGCTGATCCTCGTCGAGGTCGCCTACGGCCTGTCGTACGCGGTGCTGCTCTTCCGCGCCTTCATCGCGGCCATCCCGCGCGAGCTGGACGAGGCCGCCATGATCGACGGCTGCACGGGGTTCACGCTCTTCTTCCGCGTGATCTTCCCGCTGCTCAAGCCGGTCACCATCACCGTGATCCTGACCAGCTCGGTGGCCGTCTTCAACGACTTCGTCAACCCGCTGTACTTCCTGCCCGGCGACGACAACGCCACCGTGCAGCTGACCCTCTACAACTTCCAGAGCCTCTACAACACGCAGTGGAACCTGCTGTTCATGGACATCGTCCTGATCACGATCCCGCCGCTGCTGATGTTCGTCTTCTTCAACCGCAAGATCGTCGACGGCATGACCGCCGGCGCCATCAAGGGATGACATGACTTCTTCGTTTCACGTCCACGCCCCTACCTTCGAGCATCACCGGCACCCGCTCGGCATCGGCGAACCCGCCCCTCGCCTGTCCTGGGCCGTCACCACCGACATCCCCGGCTGGCGGCAGCAGGCGTACGAGATCGAGCTGAGCGACGGCACGGCGACCGGACGGGTCGAGTCCGGCGAGTCGGCGCTGGTGCCCTGGCCGGGCGCGGAGCTGGGCTCGCGCGAGCGGCGCGGCGCGCGGGTGCGCGTGCACGGCGCCGACGGCTCGGCCGGCGACTGGAGCGCCTGGTCGTACGTGGAGGCGGGGCTGCTCGAGCCCGGCGAGTGGCGTGCGGAGGCGGCGGCACCGCCCCTCGACCTGCTGGGTGTGCCGGACGGGCCCGCGCTGCTCCTCCGCCGCGACTTCACCCTGCGCGGCCCCGTCGAGCGGGCCCGCCTGTACGTCACCGCGCACGGCACGTACGAGGTCGAGCTCAACGGCCGGGTGGTCGGCGACGACGTGCTCGCCCCCGGCTGGAGCAGCTACGGCCACCGGCTGCGCTACCGCACCCACGACGTCACGGACCTCCTGCGCGAGGGAGGCAACGCCATCGGCGCGACCCTGGCCGACGGCTGGCACCGGGGCCGGCTCGGCTTCATGGGCGGCAAGACCGACATCTACGGCGACCGCACCGCGCTGATCGCCCAGCTGGAGATCACCTACGCCGACGGCGCCACCGACACCGTCGTCACCGACGGCGCATGGCGCTGCACCCCCGGCCCCGTCACGGCGGCGAGCCTGTACGACGGTGAGAAGCACGACGCCCGCCTGCTGCCGCGCGGCTGGTCGGAGCCCGGCTTCGACGACGCCTCCTGGCTGCCCGCCGACGTGCTACGGCACGACCCGGACCGGCTGGTGGCCCCGACGGGCCCGCCCGTGCGCCGGGTGGAGACGCTGAGCCCGGTCGAGGTGCTGACCGGGCCGTCCGGGGAGACGATCCTCGACTTCGGCCAGAACGTCTCCGGCCGCCTGCGCATCCGCGTGCAGGGCCCGGCCGGGCACACCGTCACGCTCCGGCACGCCGAGGTGCTGGAGAACGGCGCCCTGGCGCTGCGCCCGCTGCGTAACGCGGCCGCGCTCGACCAGTACACGCTGCGCGGCGACGGCACGCCCGAGGAGTGGGAGCCCCGCTTCACCCTGCACGGCTTCCGCTACGCGCAGGTGGACGACTGGCCGGGCGAGCTTGACCCGGCCGACGTCCAGGCCGTCGTCTGCCACACCGACATGCGGCCCATCGGCACCTTCGACTCCTCCGACCCGCTGCTGAACCGCCTGCACGACAACGTCCGGTGGAGCATGCGCGGCAACTTCGTCGACCTGCCCACCGACTGCCCGCAGCGGGACGAGCGGCTTGGCTGGACCGGTGACATCCAGGTCTTCGCCCCCGCGGCGGCCTTCCTGTACGAGTGCACGGGGCCGCTGGCGTCCTGGCTCGCCGACCTGGCCGCCGAGCAGGCCGAACTCGGCACGGTCCCGCCGTACGTGCCGTGGGTGTCGTTGTTGTTCCCGCCTGCTCCGGCCGCGGCCTGGGGCGACGCCGCGGTGATCGTCCCGTGGGTGCTCTACCAGCGCTCCGGCGACCTCGGGCTGCTGCGCGCGCAGTACCCGAGCATGACGGCGTGGGTGGACCAGGTGGCCGGGTTGACCGGCGGCGACCACCTGTGGGACGAGGGCTTCCAGTTCGGCGACTGGCTCGACCCCGCCGCTCCCCCGGACAATCCGGGCAAGGCGCGGACCGACCACGCGCTCGTCGCCACCGCCTACCACGCATGGACCGCCTCCATCGTGGCCGGCACGGCGGCGCTGCTCGGCCGCTCCTCCGACGCCGAGCACTACAACGTGCTGGCGAGGGAGGTGCGCGCGGCCTTCCGCCGCGAGTTCGTCACCCCGTCCGGGCGGCTGGCCTGCGACACCCAGACGGCCTACGCCCTCGCCCTGTCCCTGGACCTGCTGGACGGGCCGGAGCAGCGGGAGCGGGCCGGGCGCCGGCTGGTCCAGCTCGTCGCCCAGGACGACCACCGCATCGGCACGGGCTTCGTCGGCACGCCGCTCATCTGCGACGCGCTGTGCTCGGTAGGCGCGTACGACACCGCGTACGCGCTGCTCACGCAGCGCAACTGCCCGTCGTGGTTGTACCCGGTGACCATGGGCGCCACCACGATCTGGGAACGCTGGGACAGCATGCTGCCCGACGGCACGGTCAACCCGGGCGAGATGACCTCCTTCAACCACTACGCCCTCGGCGCTGTGGCCGACTTCCTGCACCGCACGGTCGCCGGCTTGGCGCCTGCCGCGCCCGGCTACCGTGAGCTGCTCGTACGGCCGTACCCCGGAGGCGGCCTGACCCGCGCGAGCGCCGCGCTGGAGACGCCCTACGGCCGGGCGGAGGCAGGCTGGGAACGCGCCGGCGGGCGGATGGAGCTGCGCGTGGTCGTCCCGCCGAACGCCACGGCCACCGTTCACCTGCCCGCGGAGCCCGAGCAGGCCATCGTCGTCGGGTCCGGGGAGCACGTCTTCGCGTGCGCTTTCCGCGACCCGGCTGACGACCCCGCGCCGGGGGCCCGAATCGGCTGACGAATCGTCATCATGGAAATTTAATGATGACCGCTTAGGTTCGTGGGCGTGCTTTTACAGGAGGCCGCCGCGAACGAGGCGGTGCCGGGCCGGCCCCGGCGAAAATGGGCCGCGCGGCTGACCGCAGGGGTCGCGGCGTTGTTCGCCGTGGGGACGGCCGTGCGGCTGGGCGGGCTGGAGTCGGGGGTCCTGCTCGTGCCGCTGGTCTCGTTCACGCCGTACTTCGCGCTCGCCGCGCTGGTCGTGCTGGCGGTGGCGGTCGCCACCCGCAGCAGGGCCGCGATCGCCGTCATGCTGGCGGTGTGCGCCTGCCTGGCCTGGTGCGTCGTGCCGCGGGCGATCGCGACGTCCGGCCCCGCCGAGGGGCGGCCGCTGCGGGTGCTGACCGCCAACCTCAACGGCGGGCGCGGGGACGCCCAGGTGATCGTCGACCTGGTGCGCAGGTTGAACGTGGATGTGCTCAGCCTGCAGGAGCTGACGTGGTCGGCGCGCGACCGGCTGGCGGCGGCGGGGCTCGAGGGGCTGCTGCCGTACCAGGTGGCCAAGCCGGAGACGTGGGGTCCGGTGGGCAGCGGCGTGTACGCGCGTTACCCATTGCGGGAACGTTCCGGGGTGTTCCAGCCGGTCGGGCACCACATGCCGGTGGCGGAGGTGGCGCTGCCCGGCGGGTCGGCCGTGGAGGTCGTGGTCGTGCACCCGGTGGCGCCGGTCCCCAGGACGGTGCCGGAGTGGGAGGCCGGGGTCGGCACGCTGCCGCCCGCGCCGTCGTCGGGCCCGCCGCGGATACTGGCGGGCGACTTCAACGCCACGCTCGACCACGCCGTGTTCCGGGGGCTGCTGGCCACCGGTTACACGGACGCGGCGGCGGCCACCGGTCAGGGATTGGTGCCGACCTGGCCGATGCGCAGGTTCCCGCCTCTGGTGGCCATCGACCATGTGCTCACCGACGGCCGGGCCGGTGCGACCGCCGTGGAGATCCACGACGTGCCGGGCTCGGACCACCGGGCGCTCTTCGCCGACCTGCGGGTACGGCCCTGAGGCACGGCCGACGGTAACGCTTCACTGAGAATCAAGTCCGCGACCACCGCTCGGGCGGCCGTCCGTGCGATGCTCTCAGCCAAACGAATCATGAGGAGACCAGGTGCCTTCGGATAGCGGGAAGTCGATGTGGGGGCGGCCGATCCGGATGATCGCCGCCTCCGCGGTCGCGGTGGTCTTAGCGAGCTGCGGATCCGCAGCCTCCCCCGGCGCGGATCCCGCGACCTCCGCGGCGAAGCAGTCGCCGGCGCAGTCGCCTTCCGAGGTCCAGAAGCCGCCGGACGTGGAGCCCGACTGGCCGCGCTGGGGGTTCACACACACGGGGACCAGCGCCAACAACATCACCCCGCAGTTCGAGCAGACCGTGGCCCAATCGCTGGCCCGCACCCCCATGTTGCAGAACCAGCACATCATGGGCTTCGGTGCGCTCAACCCACAGCCGCGGCGGCAGGAATACTTCTGGGAGGACCTCGACAGCCGCGTGGGCTTCATGAAGCAGTCCGGCGGCACGTCGATCATCACGCTCTGCTGCGCCCCCGACTGGATGAAGGGCGGCCCCGAGGGACCGACCTCGCAGGAGGGCTGGGCGGAGCACCTGGAGGACGCCCCCTACCCGCAGCACTTCGACGATTACGCCAAGCTGGCGGCGACCGTGGCCGAGCGATACAAGGACGTCGACTACTTCCTGGTCTGGAACGAGTTCAAGGGCTTCTGGAAGGACCACTCCAAGCCCGCGGACTACAAGGGCTACACGGAGCTGTACAACAAGGTCTACGACGCGGTGAAGGCGGTCCGTCCCGACGCCAAGATCGGCGGCCCGTACCTCGGGTTCGACAGCAACAAGAGTGGCGACTCCGAGCTACGCGGCGACTGGGGCGTGGTCAACCAGAACGTTCTGGACGCCTTCAACTACTGGTACGAGAACAAGAAGGGCGCCGACTTCATCGTCGTCGACGGTGCCTCGCCGACCGATGCCCACGAGCTGCTGCCTGACGAGTTCGGCGCGCTGAGCAAGTTCAGCGCGGTCACCGAGTGGCTGCGGAAGAAGACCAACGACATGCCGATCTGGTGGTCGGAGTGGTATTTCGTGCCCGAGGACGGCACCGACTGGCCCGAGGACAAGCGGCTCGCCGTCCAGGCCGCCTCCATGATCGAGTTCGCCAAGAGCGGCGCCGCCACCGCGCTGTACTGGAACCCGCAGGCCAAGGAGGGTGCCTGCCAGGGTTGCCTGTGGAACCCGAAGTCCGGCGCCCCGCTCCCGACCGGGCAGCTGGTGAGCAACTTCGCCAAGTGGTTCCCGGCCGGGGCCGAGCTCGAGGACGTCTCCCCCTCGGACCCGAAGGTCCGGGTGCTGGCCCAGCCCGAGCAGCTGCTGCTGGTCAACACGACGGACGCGCAGGTCGCCACGACGGTGGACGGCAAAGAGCACACGCTGAAGCCGTACGAGATCAAGTGGAGCGGTCGCTAGGCCCCACTGCCGCGAACCCGCCGGAATTGGCGGGTTCGCGGAAAACCGACCGTCGCTACACCTCCTTCAGCCGGGCGATCAGCGCCTGGGCGTCCCGTACGAGGGCGGCGCGGACGGCCGCGTCCCGCACGTTGTCCCGCTTCTCGGCCACCTTGACGAACTGCCGCAGTGCGTCGATCGCCGGTGCCGGCTTGCCCCGCGTCTCGTGCCATTCGGCCAGGTCGAGCAGCTTCAGCAGGTCGGCGGCGGCCTTGCGGGTCACGGAGCCGCTCTCGGCGAAGCGGGCCACGAGCGTCCGCAGGTCGGCGTACGAGGTCGTGGTCGAGAACGTCACCGTCTGCGTCGTGCTCCGCCCGGCCTTGTCCGTGGCGGTCCCGACCAGTTGGTGCTCACCGAGTGGCAGCGTCCACAGCTGGACCGGCGTGCCGGACGGGACCGACGTGCCGTCGATCTTGGCGGTGACGCCGTCGACGCCTGAGACCGCGTCCGTGGCCGTGAGGACCGGGGTGACCGAGGCCGAGTCGCCGTACGGCTTGGCCTCCACTCCGCTCATCGTCAGCACCGGATCCGACTTGTCGATCTTCACGGTGACGCTGCCGACCGGGGACACGTTGCCGCCGTTGTCGGTGGCCCGGTAGCGGACCTCCTTGGCGCCCTCGGCGCTGAGCGTCACGGGGTTGTTGGCGTTGGCCCAGGTGGCGCCGCCGTCGAGCGAGTACTGGCGGCTCGCGACGGTGCCGTCGTCGGTGGCGGTGACCGTGAGCGTGACGTTGCCGGTGTACCAGCCGTTCTGTCCGTTCGGCTGGGCCGGGTTGAGCGCGGCCGTGACGGTGGGCGGGCTGGTGTCGGCGACACCGTCGCCGAGGAAGGTGAAGACGTCCACGACCACGCCTCCTGTCGAGGTGACGTACAGCCGCCCGCTGCCCGCCGGGGCCGCCCCGAACGAGGTCGTCACCGTCTGCCACCCGTCACCGGACGGCACCTCGACGGTGGCGAACGGCTCGGCGGTCGCCGAGCCCCAGCGCAGCGAGAGCGTCCCGGCGCCGGTGGCCCTGGTGCGCAGCCCGCTGATGCCGGTGAAGTTGACCGGGTCGTAGGCGATCCAGTCGCCGGCGTCGAACGAGGTGACCTTGGCCCGGCCGGACGCGGTGTCGTCGGGCGTGGTCGTCACGCCGCTGCTCTCGTCGGCGTGTTCGGCCTGCGCCTGCTTCGGGTTGAGCACGAGGGCGGCCTCGCCGAGCGCGCCCGGGATGTCGCCGTTGCCGTTGTCGCGGTAGGTGACGACCACGACGCCGTAGATGTTCTCCGTCTCTCCGTGTTCGGGCGCGTTCGCCGGAGTCGGCCAGGCGCCGGCGCAGCCCGTGCCAGTGGTCTCCGGGTGGGCGTGCGTGTCGTGGCCGAGCCCGAACGCCCACTGGACGCGGCCGCACACGGGCGTGTTCCCGTCCTCGGCGTCCGACACCCCGACCTTGTACGGCACCGCGTCGCCCCAGTCGAAGAACGCCCCGTCCGGCGGCGTCTGAACGGTCACCTCGGGCGCGGTGTTGCCCACGGTGACCTCGGTCGAGGTGAGCCCTGCCCGGCCGCCGGAGTCGGTGACCCGCAGCCGTGCCACGTACTGCCCCAGCTCGGTGTAGGTGTGTGTGGCCGTCGCCCCGGTGGCGTCGAACGTGCCGTCGCCGTCGAAGTCCCATTCGTACGTCAACGCCCCGGGCTCAGTGTCGGTCGAGCCGCTCGCGTCGAACGCGACCGTGAGCGGCGCCCCGCTGCTCGACGTCGGCGCGGCCTCCATGCGCGCCTGAGGTGTCTTGTTGGCGGGCGTGTAGTCGATGCGGTAGAGCCCGGCGTCCGGGTTGGCGCGGAAGAACCCGTCGCCGTAGTCGAGCACGTACAGGGAGCCGTCGGGGCCGAACTCGATGTCCATCGGACTGTCGGTGATCGGCTGCGCCGCCGTCCGCAGCGCGCTGTTGGGCAGGAAGTGCTCCAGCGCGGTCACGGGCCCGTCCGGGTACGTGACAGTGAAGGCCGCCAGGTAGTCCTGCGAGAACTCGGCGAAGAACGCCTTGCCGTCCCAGTACTGCGGGAACTTGCCTGGCGCCGGATTCGCCGCGTCGTAGTGGTAGATCGGGCCGCCCATCGGCCCTTGCCCGCCCTGCGGCTCGAAGTCGGTCAGTCCGGCCCATGCGGCGGGCTGGTGGGTGTTGTTGTCCCCGTAGTACAGGTCTGCCGGCACGGCGGCCGGGATCTGGGTGAGGCCGGTGTTCCAGCGGGAGGTGTTCTGCGGCCCGGCCGCGCAGTCGAACCACGGCCCCGGCTGCACGGTCGCGAAGTCCCAGTCGTTGTAGTTGAAGTGGTTGCCCGTGCAGTACGGCCAGCCACTGTTCATGGGCTTGATGAGCGGTGTGACGTTCCACTCGACGTAGCCCAGGGGTCCCCGGTTGGGGTCGCCGGCGCCGGCATCGGGCCCGTAGTCGGCCCACGACAGGGTGCCGGTCGCCGCGTCCACGTCGATGCGGAACGGGTTGCGCACCCCCATGACGAAGATCTCCGGCCGGGTCTTGTCCGTCCCCGGCGGGAACAGGTTGCCCTCCGGGATCGTGTACGTGCCGTCGCCGGCCACCTTGAACCGAAGGATCTTGCCGCGCAGGTCGTTGGTGTTGCCCGCGCCGCGCCGGGCGTCGAAGCCGGGGTTCATGCCGGGCGCGTCGTTGTTGGGCGCGAACCCGTTGGCCCCTGGCGTGCCGGCCGGCGTGTTGTCGCCGGTGGCGAGGTAGAGGTTGCCGTCGGCGTCCCAGTCGAGGTCGCCGGCGACGTGGCAACACTGCCCGCGCTGCGTCTCGACCTTGATGATGACCTGCTCGGTGGACAGGTCCAGGGCGCTGCCCGTCCACTTGAAGCGGGACAGCTGGTTGTAGCCCTTCCACTGGTTCCAGTACGTGTCGTCGGCGCCGGCAGGCAGCGAGGTGGGCGCCGAGCCGGTCGGGGTCGTCTCCGGGTACGGCGCGGTCATGGTCTTGGGCGCGTAGTAGACGTACACCCACTTGTTGGCGGCGAAGTCCGGGTCGATCGCGATCGTCTGGAGCCCGTCCTCGGAGTTGCCGTAGACCGGGATGGTGTTGATGATCTTCGTGACGCCGGTGGCGGGGTCGGTCAGGCGGATGTCGCCGTTGCGGGCGGTGTGCAGGACTCGCCGGTCCGGCAGGACCGCGAGGTCGATGGGCTCGCCCACGTTCTTGGTCAGGGTGATCTTCTCGTAGCTCGACCACACGGTGGCCGGATCCTGCGCCCGCGCGGGCGCGGCGGGTAACGCGAGGGTCGCGGCGGCCACCAGGGCGGCCGTCATCGCTCGGGTAAAGTGCATGACGATGCTGCTCCTTGGAGGGAGGAGTGTCGGGACCCGGGCCGCTACGGTGGTCCGCAGGCAGCGGTGTCTGCGCCTACACCTGCCGCGGCAACGGCAGGGGATCACGTAGCGGTCCGGCTGTGTTCAGGCGCGCAACTCGGCCATGTTGGCGTAGCTCAGCTCTGCGTAGCGCAGGGACTGGGCCGGGTCGGCCCCGGGTGCGTTGTCCTGCTCGTACATCGGGTTGTGGAAGCCCATGTGCCGCAGTCTGGCGAAGAAGCGGCGGTAGTCGATGTCGCCGGTGCCGAACGGCACCATGTCGTAGCCGTTGGGCACGGCCGGGTTGGACGTGCCGTCCTTGGCGTGGAACAGCGGAAATCGCAGCTCCCGTGCGCGCACGGTGGCGAGCGGGTCGAAGATGTTCGTCTGTGTCGAGCCGTCGGGCGCGGTGAAGGTGCGGTGTTTGAACTGGGCGACGTGCGCCCAGAAGATGTCCATCTCGAAGTGCACGCGCCTGGGGTCGCTGATCTCGAAGAAGTACTCCAGCTTGCGCACGCCGGAGGACCGGGTGGGCCGCCCCTGCGCGTCGAGCGGGCCGCTGTCCAGCAGGAACGCGTACGCCGCGTCGTGGTTGTGGGTGTAGAGCTTGACCCCGGCCTCGCACGCGATCCGGCCGAGCTCGTTCCACTTCTCCGCCGCGACGTCCCAGTCGCTCTTGTACGGGCTGTTGGTGGGGTCGGCTCCGGTGCCCACGTGGCCCAGGCCGAGGATGTTGGCAATCTCCAGGACTTGCTTGAACCGGTCGAGGTCGGCGGTGCTCAACGGCCACGAACCGGGGATGAACCCGTGGTTGCCCTCGGCCTCGAGCCCGTTGTCGTCGAGCCAGGTCCGCAGCAGCCTGGCGCCCTCGACGGTCTCCAAGTTCGCGCCGCCTTCGGAGCCGGCGTGCTGACGGTAGCCGGCGAACTCGACCTGCTTGTAGCCGATGTCGGCGAGCGTCTCCAGCACCCGGCGGAAGCCGGACGGCAGGGTCGTGGACGCGGGGTCGCGGGAGATCGCGTCGCGGACGGTGTAGAGGATGATGCCGCGTTTGCCCGGCGGGATCAGCGGCTGTCGGGTGGCGGCCTGCGCGGGCTCCGCCAGCGATACGGCGGCCGCGGCGGCGACGCCGGTGGTGGCCGCGAACAACTGGCGGCGGTTGAGTCCTAAGCGGCGGCCAAGCGCCTCTTCGTGCTCATGGAGGTGGCTCACGCGGGGTTTCCCTTCCTTGAAGGACGCGTGCGCCGACCACGTCACGGCGGATCCGTGCCCGGCCCTCGCCGGCATGCCACCGCCGCGTGAGCCAGGAACGATCTCATTGGTACTACGCCCGCGTGACGCGGTCAATGGTGGTCATTTAGTGAGGAACCGGTCGATCGTGTCGGGCGAGAGCACATGCTCGACCACCATGGCCGCGGCGCCGATCACGCCCGACCGGTCGCCCAGCTCGCTCACCCTGATGCTGAGATGCTGCGTGGCCAGGGGCAGCGACCGGCTGTAGATCGTCTCCCGCACGCCCGCGAGCACCTGCTCCCCGGCCTCCGCGAGGTCGCCGCCGATCACAATGATCGACGGGTTGAAGAAGTTCACGATCGACGCCATGACGGTGCCGACCTCGCGGCCCGCCTGCCTGACCAGCCGAGTGGCCCTGAGGTCGCCGGCCCGCATGAGCGCCACCACGTCCCTGCTGCCCCGCGCCTCGACACCGGCGGCACGCAGCGCCGCCGCCATCGACGCGCCACCGGCCACCGCCTCCAGGCAGCCGGTGTTGCCGCACCGGCACGGCGCGTCCGAGGCCGGCACCCGTACGTGGCCGACGTCTCCCGCCGCACCCTGCGCGCCCCGGTGCAGCCGGCGGCCGGAGATGATGCCGCAGCCGATGCCGGTGCCCATCTTGATGAAGATCAAGTGATCGGCTTCCGGCCGCGCGGCCCAGTGCTCGCCGAGAGCCATGATGTTCACGTCATTGTCGACCAGGACGGGAGCGCCCAGCCTGGCGCCGAGCCACTCCGGCACGGCGAAGCCGTCCCAGCCTGGCATGATCGGCGGACTCGCCGGCCGTCCCGAGGCGTGCTCGACCGGCCCCGGCAGGCCGACGCCCACCCCGCACACCTGCACCGGGTCGCGGCCCGTCGCGGCGAGCAACTCGTGGAAGGCGTCCACGACGCAGCCGAGCGTGCGCTCGGGACCCTGGTCGACGGGTAGCTCCACGGCCCGCTCCGCGAGCACGGTCATGCCGAGGTCGAGCACGGCCAGGCGGGCATGCGTCGCGCCGAGGTCGGCCGCGAGCACGACCCGCGCTCCCCCGTTGAAGGCGAACACCGTGGCGGGCCGGCCCCCTGAGGAGATCGAGCCCTCGCCGGCCACCACCCAGCGGTGGTCCATCAGCCCGTCCAGCCGCTGCGACACCGTGGACCTGGACAGTCCCGTGAGCTCGGCGAGCTCCCCGCGGGTACGGGCCTGCCCGTCCCTGAGGATGGCCAGCAGCGCGCCCGCTCCCAGAATCTGACCATGTGCTCCACTTGGCATGCGCCCTACCTTACTTCGGATATCGACGGACTTCCGTTGACAGGAATTAAAAGTCAGATCTATCGTCGCGAAACATGCGGGACATATGCGGCCCTCGCCGATAAAGCCCCGGACGATCGGTCAACGATTCCGGAGCTGCACGTGCCGCACGGCGCGAAACCGGAGGTGATGCCCTTCCCGCATGTGGAACCTGAGCCCTCTGGAGGATTCGGGCCCGGTCCCCGCCCGCCGTCGCGCCGAGACGCGGGAGCCCGGGAATGCCACCCGGGCCGAGCCCTCCAGGGGGGTCACGGTGTCAGCCGGTGCTGCTGTTCGGCGCGCCACTCCACCAGGAGCACGGTCGCGTCGTCCTGGAGCCAGCCACGCTGGTGGTCGAGGATGGTGTTGATCAACCGGCGCAGCGTCTCGGGGGCCGGCACGCCGTCGGCTTCGCGCCTGATGACGAAGTCGATGAAACGTTCCAGCCCGAACAGCTCCCCTTGGGGGTCCTGGGCCTCGATGACGCCGTCGGTGTAGAGCAGCAGCCGGTCCCCCGGCTCCAGCTGGTACCGGCCGAGCTCGGTGGGCAGCCCAAGGCTGAGCCCCATCGGCGTGCCGAACACACCGTCCAGTGTGGCGACCGGCTGGCCGCGGCGCAGCACCACCGGCGGGGGATGGCCTCGGTTGGCCCAGATCAACCGCCCGTTACGGGTGTCCAGGTCGGCCATGATGCCGGTGGCGAACCGGGTGGCGATGAAGTGATCGGCGATCGCCTCGTCGATGGCCTCGCCGGCGGCCAGGACGTCGGCGCCCTCGCGGCGGTGTTTGCGGAAGGAGCCCATGGCGATGGTGGCGGTGAGGCCGGCCGAGGTGTCGTGTCCCATCGCGTCGAAGATCGCCAGCCGCAGCACATCGCCGTTGAGGGCGAAGTCGTACGCGTCGCCGCCCACCTCGTAAGCCGGCTCCAGCGCGGCGCTGACGACCACCCGGTCGTTGGCGAACGTCGCGCCGGGCATCAAGTTCCACAACACCTCGGCGGACAGCGCCATCGGGCGGGTCCGCACGAGCTGGGCGTACACGTCGCTGAAGGCGCGCTTGCTCTCCACCAGCAGGGCGACCAGGGCGGCCAACCGGCTCACCCGCGTCAGGACGGCCTCGTCGGTGTGGGTGACGATCACGCCGAGCACGCCGATCCGGTCCGTGCCGTCCAGCAGCGGCACCCACAGCCGCCGGGGCCCCTCCGCCGTGCAGGACTCGCCGGCCTCGGCCGAGGAGACGGTGCGGCCCTGGACCGGCTCGACACCGCGGAAGGCCTTGCCTGCGACCGTCGTATCGATGGGGATGCGCTCCAGCGGGCTGCCGACCTCGTCGCGCTGGCCCGGCAGCGGCACGAGATACTGCTGCTGCAGGTCGGCCACGTACAGCATGGCGTGTGCGAGCCCCGCCTGTGCGGCGTGCGCGGCGACCAGGGCGGGCAGGTCCTCCAGCGAGGCCAGGTGGTTGGCCCGCAGCAACCCGCCGAGCATCTCCTCGTCCACGACCCCCTCCCCCGATCAAGGAGCTCTTACCCGGCCGGACGTCTCTCAGGCATGCTTTGCGCAGGTCACATCCGCGGTGGAGCCCCGGACGATCAGCTCGGTGGCCAGCTCGACGTGGTGGGAGTCGACCTTCTCGCCGGCCGCCAGGCGCAGCGCGGTACGCAGGGCGACGCCGCCCATCTCCCGCAGCGGCTGGCGCACGGTGGTCAGCGGTGGCGAGGCCATCCGGGCGATCTGGGTGTCGTCGAAGCCGACGATGCTGAGGTCCTCGGGGATGCGCAGGCCGCGCGCCCGGGCGGCCTCCATGACGCCGAGCGCGGTCTCGTCGCAGCCGACGAAGATCGCCGTCGGCGGCTCGGGGAGATCGAGCACGGCCGCGCCGTACTCCAGGCCGTCGTGGTAGCGGAAGTGCCCGAACCGCGTGTAGCCGGGCAGCACCGGCGCCCCTTCCGCCTCCATGGCGGCGCGATAGCCGTGCAGCCGTGCCTGGTTGCAGGCGGCCGTGGTGGGCCCGCCGATGTAGGCGATGCGCCGGTGCCCGAGCGAGAGCAGGTGCTGGGTGGCGGCCAGCCCGCCGGCGAAGTTGGTCGACCCGACGCTGGTCAACTGGGTGTGCGGCAGGTTGAGCGGGTCGATGACGACCAGCGGCAGCTGCACCCGCGACAGTGCGGTCAGCTGCCGGGTGGTCAGCTGACCGCTCGTGACGGAGATCAGCGCCCGGCGCCCGGCGGCGACCAGGCCGCTGGCCCACACGGTGGCGTGGTCGATCTTCTTCCTGACACTGACCACGACCCCGACGCCGAGCTCGGCCCCAGCCGTGACCACACCCTGGATGATCTCCGTGGAGTAGGCGTTGAATTCGTTGTCGAACTGCACCTCGACCGTGTCCGTCCCGACGGCCTCACCCCGGCGCTGCGCCAGCGCGACATAGTCGTGCTCCCGCAGCAGCGACTCCACCAAAGTCCGGGTGGCCGGCGCCACGTCGCTGCGACCGTTGAGCACCTTGGAGACGGTCGCCACCGACACGCCGGCCGAGGCCGCGACGGTGGCCAGCGTGGCGCGTCTAGGACTGGCCGGCATCAATTCCCTCCTGCTCCTCGACCGATACAGGAGTGACCAGGCGCCGGTCGTGGCCGACGACCCGCGTCGCACCCGTCAGTCGCACGACGCCCCGGCACGGCAGGTCGGTCGCCGACCTGCCGACGAGCACCTCGACGTCTCCCGGCTCTACGATGCGCCTCAGGTCGCGTCCAGTGAAGGCCGTCCGGTCGGCGTGCACGCGGAAGCTCACGCGGGCGCCGGCTCCGGGCTCCAGCCGGACCCGTGCGAACCCCGTCAGCTGCCGGACCGGCCGGGTGACCTGAGCGACGACGTCGTGCAGGTAGAGCTGAACGACTTCCTCTCCGGCCCGCCCGCCGGTGTTGCGCACCCGCACGCTCACCGTGAACTCGCCGTCCGTCGGCACCTCGGCGTCGCTGATCAGCAGATCGCCGACCTCGAACGTGGTGTAGGAGGCGCCGTACCCGAACGGGAACAGCGGCGTCGGGTCGAGGTTGCTGATGCCCTGGCTGTTGGTGCCCAGCGGCGGCTGGAGGTAGGTGCCGGGCTGGCCGCCGTGCCCGCGCGGGATCTGCACCGGCAGCTTGCCGGAGGGCTGGATCCGGCCGGACAACACGCCGGCGATGGCCGCGCCGCCCTCCTCGCCCGGCATGAACGCCTGCACGAGCCCGGCGGCGAGCTCATGTGCCGCACCCAGCGCGTACGGCCGGCCGGACACGACGACCACGACGACCGGCGTGCCGGTGGCGGCGAGCTCGGCGAGCAGGTCCTCCTGCACGCCGGGCAGCCGCAGGTCGTCGGCGTCACAGCCTTCCCCCGAGGTCCCGTGTCCGAACAGCCCGGCGAGGTCGCCGACGGCCACCACGCACAGGTCCGCCTCGCGGGCCGCGGCGGCCGCGGCGGCGAAGCCGGAGCGGTCGCCGTCCTGCACGTCGCAGCCCCGCTCGTGGACGATCTCGGCGTCCGGCAGCTCGGCACGCAACGCATCGAGCAGGCTGGCCGCCTCGATGCCGAGCCCGAGCCCGGGATAGCGGGGCAGCACGTGGTTGGGGAAGGCGTAGCAGCCCATGAACGTACGCGGCTCGTCGGCGCACGGCCCGACGAGCGCGATCTTCCGAAGCCCGGGACGCAGCGGCAGCGCGTCACCGGCAGAGAGCAGCACGATCGACCGTTCGGCCAGCTCACGCGCCAGCGCCCGGTTGCCCGGCGAGTCGAGGTCGACGGCGGCGGCAGCGGCCACGGACTTCTCGGGCGTCCAGTCGGGGTCGAGCAGGCCGAGCTGGGCCTTCTGGGTGAGCAGGCGACGCGCCGCCCGGTCGATCAGCGACTCGGGGATCTCGCCGTTGCGTACCCGCTCGACCAGGTGTTGCCCGAAGCCGAGCGTGTCGGGCAGCTCGACGTCGATCCCAGCGGTCAGCGCCCGCACGCCGGCTTCTTCGGTGTCGGCGGCGACGTTGTGCATGGTCGCCAGGAACGGGACCGCCCAGTAGTCCGAGACGACGGTCCCGGTGAAGCCCCACTCCTCGCGCAGTACCTCGGTCAGCAGCCAGGGGTCCGCCCCGGCCGGCACGCCGTCCACGTCGGAGTAGGAGTTCATCACCGACCGCGCCCCGCCGAGCGCGATGGCCGTCTCGAACGGCGGCAGGATCATGTCCATCAGCTCGCGCCGCCCCATGGGGACGGGGCCGTGGTTGCGTGCCGCCCGCGAGGCCGAGTATCCGGCGAAGTGCTTCAGCGTGGCGATGATCCCGGCGTTCTCCAGTCCGCGCACGTAGGCGGCGGCGAGCATCGAGACGAGGTACGGGTCCTCGCCCATCGTCTCCTCGACCCGTCCCCACCGGTAGTCGCGCACCACGTCCAAGACCGGCGACAGGCCCTGGTGCACGCCCACGGCAGCCATGTCCCGCCCGATCGCGCTCGCCATCCGCTCCACCAGGCCGGGGTCGAACGTCGCCGCCCACGCGATGGCCGCGGGATAGACGGTCGCCCCATACGTCGTGAACCCGGTCAGGCACTCCTCGTGCACGATGGCCGGGATGCCGAACCTGGACTGCTCGATGACCGCGTGCTGCAGCCTGACCACCTCGGCCGCGCCCTCCTGGGCCGTCACAGGAGCGCTGCCGTGCACCCGGGTGATGTGACCGAGCCCTTGGCGGATCGCCTGGTCGAAGGGAACCGTCCCCGAGGCCGCGAACACGTCCTGCATCGGCGCGACGTTCAACGTCTCGGCGTCGTCCACCGGCTCGTGCTGCATGTCGTTGCCGATCCACCGGCTGCCGAGCTGGCCGACCTTCTCCTCCAAGGTCATCTCCTCCAGGAGAGCGTCGACCCTGTCGGGGACGGCGAGTGCCGGGTCCTGCCACGGGCGAAGCACACCGTCCACCGCGGGCGTCCGATCTACAGCCGTCATCTGCTGCTCCTTCAAGGCGATGTCCACCGTGAGTATTTCGAAATGTTTCGACGTCGTGAGCGACCCTGTGAGCGAGACCTCCTCGACACCAGATGACCAGCTGAACGCCGCGTCAGAGTACTTTACACAGGGCCTTCGCGGATAGGGGAGATTCCCAGGTACGACGGGTCTTGACAGGCACAGACCCGAAACTTAGATTGGCGGACCACGCGGCATGTCGCAAATGTTTCGACAAGCTAACTCTGAAGGAGAAGCGCAGGCGCCGGCTCCCCAGCCGCCCGCCCACCCCATCCGACGTTCAACTAGCCGCGCGGCAACCCCCCGGCGTTCAGTTACGGAGATCAGCGTGGAGCCCAGGACAACCTCTCGCCGTACCTTCCTCAGCCTCTCCATGGGCCTTCCCCTGGGGGCCGCCCTGGCGGCCTGCGGCAGCTCCGGACCCACCCAGACGGGCGCCGGTGGCGGCACCGGCTCGACCGGCGGAACTGGTGGCGGCGCCGGCAAGGCCACTTACTGGTACCTCAGCGTTGAGCCGAACGAAGGCGTGCGCCGACGCGCGGTCGAGCGCTTCAACAAGGCCAACCCCAACAGCACGATCGCGACGACCACCCTCCAGAACGACGCCTTCAAGACGAAGATCAAGACCGCGATCGGTGCGGGCGAGGCTCCTACCATCATCTGGGGCTGGGGCGGCGGTGGCCTGCGCAGCTACGTGCAGGCGGGCCAGGTCGACGACCTCACCTCGTGGTTCGACCAGAACGCGGCCTACAAGGATCGGCTGTTCCCGTCCTCCTTCGGCGCGGCCACGGTCGACGGCAAGATCTACGCGGTGCCGGTCGAGGCCGTGACGCCGATCGTCTTCTTCTACAACAAGAAGCTCTTCGACAAGATCGGCGCGCAGCCCCCGCAGGAGTGGGGCGACATGATGGACCTGGTCAAGAAGTTCAACGCCGCGGGCATCGCGCCGTTCTCCCTCGGCGGGCAGTCGCGCTGGACGAACATGATGTGGCTGGAGTTCCTCTTCGACCGCATCGGCGGCCCCGAGGTCTTCCAGGCCATCTACGACGGCGAGAAGGACGCGTGGAACAACCCGGCCGCCATTGATGGCCTGACCAAGATTCAGGAGCTGATCAAGGCGAACGGCTTCGTCAAGGGCTTCTCGTCGATTACCGCCGACTCCAACGCCGACCAGGCGCTGCTCTACACCGGCAAGGCCGCGATGATGGTGCACGGCGGCTGGACGTACGGCTCGATGAACACCGACGGCGGCGACTTCGTCTCCGGCGGCAGCCTCGGCTACATGAACTTCCCGCCGGTGCAGGGCGGCAAGGGCGACCCCGGCAACACCGTGGGCAACCCGGCCCAGTACATGTCGATCTCCTCCAAGGCGACGCCGGAGGCGAAGGAGATCGCCAAGAAGTACTTCCTCGAAGAGATGAACTCCGATGCGCAGTCCAAGGACTGGGTCAGCATCACCCAGGTGCCGATCGTCAAGGGCATCGACGCGCAGTTCGGCTCCTCCAAGGAGGGGCCGTGGCAGAAGTTCGTCTACGACACCGCCAGCAACGCCAAGTCCTTCCAGCAGTCCTGGGACCAGGCGCTCAGCCCGACCGCGGCCGAGGTCCTCCTGGACAACATCGCCAAGCTCTTCCAGCTGTCGATCTCGCCCCAGCAGTTCGCCACGAACCTCAACGAGGTCATCGGCAAGTGACTGTTCCCCCGATCCCCGCCAGGGGGAGAGCGTCCCTGACCGCCGTGCCGGGCGGTCAGGGTCGCGGCCTGGCCTGGCTGGCCCTGCCGGCGCTGCTGTTCTTCGTCGCCTTCGGCGTCATCCCGCTCATCGGGGTCTTCGCGCTCAGCTTCACCACCTGGGACGGGCTCGGCGAGATCCGGCTGTCCGGGTTCGACAGCTGGCGGGCCGTGCTCACCGATCCCGGACTGCCGCACGCGTTGTGGGTGACGTTCCTGGTCACCGCCCTGTCGTGGGCGGTGCAGACGCCGGCGAGCATCCTGCTCGGCACGTTCCTGGCCGGCTTCCAGCGCTATCGCGCGGTGCTCGCGGTGATGTACTTCATCCCGCTGCTGCTCAGCTCGGCGGCCATCGCGATCACCTACAAGGCGCTGCTGGACCCGAACTTCGGGCTCGGCGCGGGGCTGGGGATCCCGATCCTCGTGCAGGACTGGCTCGGTGAGCCCGTCCTCGCCTTCAGCGTCGTGATCTTCGTGGTGTCGTGGCAGTTCATCCCGTTCCACTCGCTGATCTACCAAGGCGGCGTACGCCAGATCCCGCGCTCGATGTACGAGGCCGCCGAGATCGACGGCGCCGGCCGGGTCCGCATGTTCTTCAGCATCACCCTGCCCCAGCTCAAGTACACGATCATCACGTCCTCGACTCTGATGGTCGTGGGCTCGCTGGTCTTCTTCGACCTGATCTTCGTGCTCACCGTGGGTGGGCCCGGGGACGCCACCCGGGTGCTGGCGCTGGAGATGTACAAGAAGGGATTCCAGGCCAACCTGATGGGCCCCGCGAGCGCGATCGCCGTGATCCTCGTACTGGTGGGCCTGGCGCTGGCGCTGCTGCTGCGCCGGCTCGGCGGCCGCGACGCGAGCCACAGCCAGCTGGAAGGGGCCTGACATGGCGACGACCCTCACCAATGACTCCTCGCGGGTGGCGGCGGAGGACGCCGGTCCCGGCCCCAAGGGAGTGACCCGCCGCCCCAACTGGGTGGCCGGCGCGGTGTCCTTGTTCTGGCTGGCGATCGTGATCGTGCCGATCTACTGGATCGTCATCACCAGCTTCAAGTTGCAGACCAACTACTACTCCGAGAACCCTCTCGTGCCGCCGTCCGAACCCACGCTCGCCAACTACCAGATGGTCATCGAGGCGGGCTTCATCCGGTACTTCGTCAACAGCGTCGTCGTCACGGTCGGCGCGGTGGTACCGACCGTCGCGGTGTCGTTCATGGCGGCGTACGCGATCGTCCGCAGCGGCAGGGGGCGGTTCCTGCGCTACACGAACTCGCTGCTCCTCATGGGCCTGGCCATCCCGCATCAGGCCACGATCATCCCGATCTACCTGATCATCATCAAGCTCGGCCTCTACGACACGCCCATGGCGCTGATCCTGCCGTCGATCGCGTTCTCGATCCCGCTGTCGGTGCTGGTGTTGTCGAACTTCATCAGGGACGTGCCCAAGGAGCTGTTCGAGTCGATGCGGCTGGACGGCGCCAGCGAGCTCGGCACGCTCTGGAACCTGGCGCTCCCCCTGACCAGGCCGGCCGTGGTGACGGTGGTCGTCTACAACGCGCTGGCGATCTGGAACGGGTTCCTGCTGCCGCTGATCCTCACGCAGAGCCCCGAGCAGCGCACGCTGCCGTTGGCGCTGTGGAGCTTCCAGGGCCAGTACGGCATCAACGTCCCGGCGGTGCTCGCCTCCGTCGTCCTCACCACGCTGCCCATCCTCGTCCTGTACGTGGTGGGCCGCCGCCAGCTGCTGGCCGGCCTGACCGCCGGATTCGGCAAGTAACCGCCATGGTGCCCGGGGGGCGTTGGCCAGGTGCCGCAGCTGCTCGGGGGCTGGCGGTTCTCAAGTCACAGGTTCATTGATGTCATGCAGTGCCGGCGCAGCCGGGAGCGTCAGGCCGACTGGGGATGTTTGCGACTCGCCGCAACGTGCCCGGTCAGCCGCTCCCAGTTGCCGGACCCGATAGCGCACTTCTCCTCCTCGGTGAACGGAGCTTGCTCGAGGAACGACCGCGCGACTCCGCCGCTCGTATCGAGGAACGGGAAGCCGCCCGGCCGTGTCCCGTAGGTGTACGGGTAGTCGGTCGAATACAGCATGCGTTCGGTCCCGACGACCTCCGCCGTCCACCGCAGGTAGCGCTCGCTCACCGTGCCGCTGCCCGCCACCCAGAAGTTCTGGCGGAAGTAGTCGGCGAGGGGCCGCTCCAGCTTGGCATTATGAGCCATGATCCCCGTGTGGTCGAGGTAGAAGAGGACGACCTCGCCCCAGTGTCCGGCGATCACCTGCAGCTCGGGGTGGCGGTCGAACACGCCGGAGAAGATCATCCGCAGGTATTGAATGCCCAGGTCGTAGTACCAGCCCAGCCCTGCGGTGGCCAGCCCCATGCCGACGCCGCCCAACCCTGAGTAGTACGCGTCCAGGACCGGCTGCACGGGGGTCTGCGGGTGGAAGTGCAGGGGCACCCGGAGTCGTTCGGCGGCTGCGTAGAGGTCGTCGAACTCCGGCGCGTCGGCCAGCCTGTCGCCCGTGCGCCCGTACAGCATCGCGCCGCGGAAGCCGAGCTGCGTTACCGCGCGCTCCAGTTCCTCAACGGCGGCTTCGGGCACCGGCGTCGGGATGGCCGCGAGCCCCTGGAACCGCTCCGGGTGGGCGGCGACCACCTCCGCGAGCGCGTCGTTGGCCTCGCGTGCGACGCTCACGGCGTCGGCCGCCGCGAGGTTCTGCACGCCCGGTGAGGCCAGGGACAACACCGCGACGTCCAGACCCTGATCGTCCATGTCGGCCAGGCGCCGATCGCCGACGTCCCGCAGCCGCTGCGCGAACGGCTCGTCGCCGTAGCCGAGCTGCGGGATCTGCGGCACCCCCGCCCGAGCCCAGGCCTCGAGCAGTACTGGCAGAGCGACGTGTTCCTCAAGACCGACGATTCTCATCTTCTCCAGCATTTCCGTTCTCCTCCGGGGATTATTTCCACTGAAAACATGGAGACGATATCACTGATACTATCAGTGGTCTAGCCATGGGCGTATCATCGATCCACGCATCGAGGAACGGAGGTTGGCGTCACTCCTGCCTCCACGTCGGAGGCGCGATCTATCGTCACTTCAACGACATGGACGGGCTGCTCGAGGCGGTGGCCGAGCACGGCTACGCCACGTTCCTCGCGGCCGCTTGGCGATGGCCAGGAAGCCGACCTCCGCCATCTTGTCGCTGTGCGCGTGCCAGTCGGGGAGGGTGATTTCGCCGAGCTCCAAGGGCTCGTCAGGCTACCGTGAGCGCGCCCGCGAGCACCGACAGTTTCCGCGCGGCGGCGGGCAGGGAAGGGAATTAGCTCGGCGCGGTAATGCTCTCGATCGTGTCCCTGAACTCGTCGAGTGCCCGCACGTACTGGGCGGGCTTGAAGAAGTGGAGCACATGGTTGGCGTGGACGCGCAGGTAACGGGCGTGCGGGACCAGCTCCATGATCCGGGCGGCGTCCTGGTCGTCCAAGGCGCCCACCAGGCCGCGGCGGGGATCCCGGAACCAGTCGGCGTGTATGAGGAGTAGCGGGCAGCGGACTCGGGCGAGCGCCTCGGCGTGGTCAAGGCCCTCGTACATCCGTCCGTCCACGAACGCGCGCGCGAAGTCCGGGTCGAACATCGACAGCGCCATGAACATGACCCGGGCGGCCAGCGGCATGAACGGGAGGTCGACCGGCTCCCCAGGGTGTTTGTGCTGAAATTTCGCGATCCGCCGGGAGAGGTAGTTGAGGAACCACTCGGGCACCTTGCGCTCGGACCCGTTGGGCTCCGGCTTGGTGACGCCTCTGAGATAGTCGGCGAGGTCACGCCGACCCAGGTTCCCCAGCACCGCCGCGGCGTGCGCCAAGCCCTCATAGACGTAACGATCGTGCTCCTTGAACCGAGGCATCTCCGCCGAGAACACGGGGGCGTCCTCTAACACCACGGCGGACACGAGGTCGGGCGCGTTGGCCGCGCACCATAGCGCGATGAGCCCGCCCGAGGAGTTGCCCGCCACGATCGCCGGTCGCCCGACCGCACCCCGCAGGAACGCGCGCATGTCCTCGCCGACGGTACGCCAGCAGTAGTCGCCCGGCGTCCAAGTGGACTTGCCGTGACCGCGTACGTCGACCGCGTAAACCTGGAACCCGGCCGACAGCGCGGGCATGACCCGCTGATAGCTCTGCCAGATGCCGGTCTGGGCGGGCACGAGCACCAGCGGCGGCCCGTTGTCCGGGCCCACGGCGTAGTTGATCCGCACCGTGCCGGTGTCGAACTCCCGCTCCGTGAACCCCGCCCGCCGCACCTTCTTGATCGTGATGGGCGCCTGCCCGCCCTCGTACGGATTACCTTCGCCCGTCACGGCGAATCCTCCTCCCAGCGTTGGAACAGCGGCGGGATCTCGCGCTCCAGCCAGCTGAACAACCGGTGGGCGTCGCGCACCCGGCCGGCCCGCGCGGGGTCGTCGCGCAGGAGCTCCAGCCCTTCGGCGGTGATCTCGCTGAACTGGCCCAGCGCCTCGAGCTTGCGCCGCGCGACCCGTTCCCAGACGTCGTCCACGACCCGCAGGTGCACGCCGCGCTCGGCCGGCCGGGTCACCGCACGCACGAACCCGCCGGCCTCCAGCACCCGGACGGCCGTGCTCAACGACCCCTTGCTCGCACCGATCGCCGCCCCGATCTGGGCGGCGGTCTGCTCGGGCGGGTCACAGACCATCAGCCAGCCCAGCACCCGCCCCGTGATCAGCGGCAGCCCGTTGTTCCTGGCGAAGAACGCCGCGACCTGCTCCACCCAGGCCAGCAGCTCCTCGTCCCTACGTTGTTCATCCATCGTCAATCAGTTTAGTCCTTACTGAACTCACTGCTACAACGTGAACATCGCCGCGCAGAGCGGCAGCGTCACCGGGCCCGGCGACATCCGGCTCGCCGCGCGCTCGGAGTTCCCCAACACCTCGGACATCATCATCCAGAACCTGCGCGTGACCAACTCCGCCATCAGGGAGAGCCCGTGCGGTGTCAACACCACGTTCAGGAACAACACGCTGGTCAACAGCACCCAGAGCATCTGCTGAGCCGGTGCCGGGGCGAGATCGCGGCCTCGCCCCGGACCGTGTGTCCCGGTCAGGAACAGGTGTAGCCGGACGGGAGGCGGTTGTCGCCGTCCGGGCGAGTGCCCTGGAAGCCGAAGGAGGTGCTGGCCCCGGGCGCGAGCGTCCCGTTGTGCGCGACGCTCCGCGCGGTGGCGGCCTGGCCGCTCACAGACATGGAGACGTTCCACCCCCCGACGATCTGATGGCCGGACGGCACCGTGAACGTGACCGTCCAGCCGTTCAACGTGGTCGTGCCGGTGTTGGTCACGGTCACCTGGATCACGTATCCGGTGCTCCATTGGCTCTGCACGGTCGGCGTGGCCGTGCAATGCCCGGTCCCGCCGCCTGCCAGTGTGGTCACGGTGACGGTGCCGGAGCGCGGCGAGCGGTTGCCCGCGGCGTCCTTGGCGTAGACGGCGAAGGTGTACGACGTACTCGCGGTCAGGCCGGTGACGGTGGTCGAGGGGGTTGAGGACGTGGTGACCGCCGTCTCCCCCGACGACTGCACGCGTACGACGTCGTAGCCGGTCACTCCCACGTCGTCGGACGAGGCCGCCCACGACAGCCGCACCGACGAAGAGGCGACGTCCGACGCGACAGGGGTGCCGGGCGCGGTGGGCGGGCTGGTGTCGTCGCCCGGCGTCTCGTACGTCAGCCCGAAGCCCTGCGCGAACAGCGGCGTCTTGCCGTCGCCCGCGTTGATCGGCTGCTGGGAGGCGCTGCTCATCCAGGTCATGGGCAGCTTCCCGGTGGGCTGCACGGCCCCGAACAGCACGTCGGCCACACCCTGCCCCTCCGTGCCCGGCAGCCAGGCGGCCACCAGGGCGTTCCAGTTCGGCAGCTGGGCGGCGATATCGAGGGGACGTCCGGAGACCAGCACGACCACGACGGGCACCCCGGCGGCGCGCAGGGTGGCGAGGGTGTTCAGGTCCGTGGTGTCCAAGCCGAGCCCGCCGGAGCGGTCGCCCTCGCCCTCGGCGTACGGGGTCTCGCCGACCACCGCGATCGCCGCCCGGTACGAGCCGTCGATGCCGCTGCCGTCCCGGCTGTAAGTCACGGTCGTGCCCGAGCCGGCGGCGTTCCTGATGCCCTGCAGGATCGTGGTGCCGGGCGTGATGTTGCCGGACGAGCCCTGCCAGGAGACCGTCCAGCCGCCGCTCTGGTTGCCGATGTCGTCGGCGCTCTTGCCGGCCACGAAGATCTTGCCGCCCGGGGCCAGCGGCAGCACGTTCCCGCTGTTCTTCAGCACGACCTGGGACTTGGCCACCGCCTCGCGGGCCAGCGCCCGGTGCGCCGAGCTGCCCACGGTCGCGGTGTAGGACCGGTCGGTCAGGGGCTTCTCGAACAGCCCCAGCTCGAACTTCTTCGTCAGGATGCGCCGGACCGCGTCGTCCACCCGGGCGGTCGCCACCCGGCCGGCCTGCACCTCGGCCCGCAGCAGGTCGATGAACTGCCGCCAGCCCGTCGGCGCCATCACCATGTCGATCCCGGCGTTCACGGCCGTGCGCACGTCGAGCGCGGAGGTCCCGGCGGCGCCGTCGATCTGGTCGATGCCGTTCCAGTCGGAGACCACGAAGCCGGAGAAACCGAGCTCTCCCTTGAGCACAGTGGTGATCAGGTACTGGTGGCCGTGCAGTTTGGTGCCGTTCCAGCTGCTGAAGGAGATCATCACGGAGCCGACGCCGCGCTCGATCGCGGCGCGGAACGGCGGCAGGTGGATCGCCCGCAGGTCGGCATCGGACAGCTGGGTGTCCCC
Organism: Nonomuraea sp. 3N208; assembly: GCF_052245935.1. Classification (NCBI taxonomy): domain Bacteria; kingdom Bacillati; phylum Actinomycetota; class Actinomycetes; order Streptosporangiales; family Streptosporangiaceae; genus Nonomuraea; species Nonomuraea sp. 3N208. The sequence continues at coordinate 88,648 of NZ_JBQQBR010000023.1, forward strand.
CTGATCGACGCCGCCCGTGGTGCCGCCGTCGCCGAGGTAGTGCTTGGCGGTGGCGAGCACGGAGGCCGGGCCGTTCAGCGCGGTCCCCTGCAGGCCGTTGATGATCGTGGCCATGGAGGAGGGCAGCTCGGGCGTCTCGCCGAAGGACTCGTACGTGCGCCCCCACCGGTCGTTGCGGGCCACGCACAGGCAGGGCGCGAAGTTCCAGTCCACGCCGGTGCCGGAGACCTCCTCGGCCACGGCCCGGCCGATCCGCTGCACGAGTGCGGGGTCCCTGGCGGCGCCGAGGCCGATGTTGTGCGGGAAGATCGTGGCGCCGACAACGTTGTTGTGGCCGTGCACGGCGTCCACGCCGTACAGGATGGGGATGCCCAGCGGGGTGGCCAGGGCCGCGTTCTGGAATCTGTCGTACATGTCCGCCCAGGAAGCGGGGGTGTTCGGGGACGGCGCGGAGCCGCCGCCCGACAACACCGAGCCGAGCCGGTAGGTCGTGACGTCGGCGGCACTGACCGAGCCGCGCTCGCCCTGCGTCATCTGGCCGAGCTTCTCGTCCAGCGACATCCGCCCCATCAGGTCGTCCACCCGGTCCGAAACGGGCAGGCTCGGATCCTGGTACGGGAGCGCCGCGGCGGCGGACGCAGGGGTGACGGCCGGTCCTGTGGCGACGAGCAGCGCCACGGCCGCCAGCCGGATCACCCATTGCCTGATCGTGATGTTCGCCATGGCACGCTGCTCCAGCTCGGCTCGGGGGGTTGGGAGCGCTCCCATTCACTACGGACTCTAGGTCCCGGCCTCCGTATTTCCCCGCCCGCCGCAGCGCGCCGGCCACCGCCACTCACCACACCAGGGCAAACAGCACAAGATCAGGTGAAACTTTCAGCGCCACTTTGCCGCTTGTGAGACAGCCCCGATACGCACTGGAAAAGCGCTGTTGGCGTCGGCACGTCGGGGCACACCACCGGTGCCGCCTGGACTTCTACCTGGGTTGTCCACGGTGCACCGACCTTTAGGCCCGGGGCGAAGCGGACCGTCCCGTGTGGCAGGGCGGGGAAGGCCAGTTCGTCCCCGAGGCGAAACGGCGTCCACGCAGCTCAGGCGGGCGATTGTGCTGCTCGATGTACTGACAGACCGTCCATGGTCTTCGCCCAGCCGCCAGTGAAGTACAGACCGGACCAGAGGGCCAAGGACTTCATCTGAATGGCGCCGTGGAGGGTCCGATTGTTCGAGCCGGGAGCAAGCGCCATGCCCCCTTTCGAAAACAGTATGGAAAACAGTGATAACGCTAGGTAATATTGCGACGGGTAATGGTTATGTGACAGAAGGTGTGCGATGGCCATCCGCTGCTCTGCCACGACAGAACACGACCTACCGTCGGCGCAACCGCGGCTCGCACCCACCCCGGCCGCGCAACCCGACCTGGAGAAGCGGATGTTCGGGCATCGCGCCCGGCTGGCGCTGACGCCGGACCAGGCTCGCCTCGTCGATGAGCAGGCGCACGCGGCCCGCGCGCTGTGGAATCTGCTGCACGGCTGGTGGAGGATGTTGGCGAAGCACCAGCGCTCTTTGGCCGCGGCCGATGCGGCCATCCGGCAGGCCCGCGCAGACATCGACTGGCTCGCCGTTCTGCCCGCCCAGGCCGCGCAGGCCGTCCTGAAGACATACTTCCAAGCGTGGAAGAACTGCTGGGACGGCTGGACTGACCCGCCCACGTTCAAGGCCCGCTTCCGCACGGTGATGTCGATAGATATCCCGCAGGGTCGCGACCTGCAGATCACGCGGGTGCACCGCCGCTGGGGCATGGTGAACATTCCCAAGGTGGGCCGGGTCCGCTTCCGCTGGACCAGGGACCTGCCCATCGGTATGAAGGCGACCGCCAGCAATCGGATCACCGGGGCCCGACTGGTCAAGGACGCGCTCGGCTGGCACATCGCCTTCCGCGTCCAAACCCTCCAGCCCAAGCCCGAACCTCACCCGGGGCCGGAAGTCGGCATCGACGCCGGCGTGAGCGTGCCTCTGGCCCTGTCGGACGGCAACCATCACACCCACGAGGAATGGAAGGCCACTAAGGACAAGCCGAACGCCTGGCTGACCGCCAAGGAGCAGGCCACGCTGCGCGCTTTGGAGCAGCGGGCGGCCCACCGCAAGAGCTTCCGCAAACCGGGCGAGCGTACCTCGCGCCGGCTGCGGGCCACCTATGACCGGATCGCGCGCCTGCGTGCAAGAGCCAAGCGCCGGGCGATCGACTGGCAGCACCAGACCACCACCTTGATCGCCCGCACCTATAGTGTGATCGTGGTGGAAGACCTGGCCATCACGAACATGACCAAGAGCGCCAAGGGAACTGTCGAGTCTCCGGGCAAGAACGTCGCGCAAAAGTCCGGCCTGAACCACACCATCATGCAGGAGGCCTGGGGCCGCACCGTGACGATGCTGACCTACAAGGCCGCACGCTATGGCGGCACCTTGTACAAGGTGCCCGCCCCGGGCACCTCCCAGCGCTGCTCGGCCTGCATGTTCACCACCCCGGGCAGCCGGGAGAGCCAGGCCGTGTTCGTGTGCAAGAACCCCGGCTGCGGCTGGTCCGGCAACGCCGACCACAACGCCGCCCGGAATACCTTGCACTTGTATCGGATGGGCCTTGCGCTCGTCCCGGCTGCCGGAAGGGCAGTCGTTAGACGCGGTCGCCGCGTCAAGCCCGCCACCGCAAGGTAGGAGGGAATCTCCTCCGTTTTTGGAAGAGAGCACTTCAATCGCGCAGCGGGTACGCGACCAGCCGGGCCGTGCAGCGCAACAACATCTTCGTGAACTCCGGCGCCCCCGAGACCAACGGGATCGTCGTCGATCCCGGCACCTACTACGGCTACACGGTCGATCCACCGCAGAACGTCCCGTCGGCGGTGCGCGCAGGCGCGGGCGTCGGCAAGATCGTTCCCCTGTAGGGCCATCAGGAACGAAGGGCCTTGAGGAGGCGGTCGGCCTCGGCGGCCAGGCGTGGGAGCTCGGCCCCCGGGTCCGGGGAGCGGGCCAGCAACATCCCGCCCTCGCACAACGCGCCGAAGACCAGCTGCGCGCGGGCGGGCACGGCCGCCTCCGCCTCGCCGCCTTCGGCCACCAGGCTGAAGCCGGCGATCAGGATGCTCAACAGGTGACTGTGCTCGACCGCCCGCACCGTCTCCCACCCCAGCACCGACGGCGCGTCCAGCATCACGATCTGCCGGAACCCGGGATCGAGACAGTGCTCAAGGAACGTGCGGGCACCGCGGCGCAGCGCCGCCCACGGGTCGCTCTCCTCGGCCGCGACCTGCTCCAGCTTCGCGGAGATCTCCGCCAGCTCGCCCTCGAAGGCCGCGCGGAACAACGGCGCCTTTCCCCCGAAGTGGTGATACGCGGCCCCCTTGGTCACCCCCGCCGCCGCGGCCACCGCGTCGATCGAGATCCCCGCATAGCCCTTGCCACCGAACAACTCCCGTGCGGCCAGCACCAACGCCGTCGTGGTCTCGTCCGAACGCTCTGCCTGGGTACGGCGGATCATCGTGCTCCCATTGACTTACATACTCGCGGTACGTAACTTCGAACACAGTTACGTACCAACAGTATGAATCATGGAGGTGAGTCGTGTCCTCACCGCACATCGCCGTCTACGGCGCCACGGGCCATACCGGGCGCCTGGTGTCGGCCGAGCTCCGGGCCCGCGGCCGGGAGATCATCCTGTCCGGAAGGGACCCCGGCGCGCTCAAGGCACTGTCCGACGAGCTCGGAGGGGCCCGCGTGCACCAGGCCACGCTCGACGATCCGGCCGCGTTACGGGAGCTGGCCGGGCAGGCGGACGTGCTGATCCACTGCGCGGGACCGTTCACGCACACCGGCAAGCCCGTCGCCTCGGCCGCGGCCGAGGCCGGCTGCCATTACGTCGATCACGCGCTCGAGCAGCACCACACCAAGTGGATGTTCGAAACCCTGCAGGAGCCGGCCAGGCAGGCCGGCATCACCATGGTCACGGCGATGAGCTTCTACGGCGGGACGGGCGACCTGCTCGCCGGCGCCGTGGCCGAGGGCCTGACCGGGATCGAGCGAGTGATCACCGCCTACGAGGTGTCGGGCTGGCGGCTGACGACGGGGGCCAAGCAGACCGCCGAGCTGCTGTTCGCCGACACCCGGCGGATCACGTATACGGACGGCGAGCAGCACGTCGGCTACGTCGAGCCGCGTAATGCCGTCTTCCCGTTCCCGCCGCCGCTCGGGCCGCGCACGATGATCGCCCCTGTCCCGTTCTCCGAGGTCGTCACCGTGCCCAGGCACGTTCGGGCACGCCGCGTGGAGGCGCAGCTCACGGCGCACACGTTCGAGGAGGAGCAGGCGTTCACCAGCGAGCACGTGGACGCCGCCACCAGGGCGGGCTCCCGCTTCACCGTCGCCGCCCAGGTGATCACCGCGGACGGAGGCAGCGCGGGCCAGGTCAGCGGGCAGGACCTGTGGCGGCTCAGCGCTCTGGCGTCGGTTGAGGCCGCGGTCCGCATCGCGGACGGCCAGGGCCCCGAGCGCCCGGGCGTCTACGGCCCGGCCGAGGCGTTCACCCCGGGCCCGTTCCTGCGCGACCTGGAACGGCTCGGCCTCTTCACACTGGCTCTCCCAGGAAAGGCGGAAGCATGATCCTCGTGACGGGCGCGGCCGGCGGGCCACAGGGAGGGACCGGGCGGCAGGTCGTTGACCTGCTGCTGGAGCGTGGCGAACAGGTGCGGGCCTTCGTGCGCACCGATGACCACCGGGCGGAGGAACTCCGCAAGATCGGCGCGGAAGTGGTCATCGGCGACCTGCGCGAGATCACCACGGTGCGCCCCGCCCTGCGCGGCGTCAGGCGGGCGTACTTCACCTACCCGGTGACGGCTGGGCTGCTCGACGCCACCGCGGCGTTCGCGGCGGCGGCCAAGGAGGCGGGGGTGGAGCGGGTCGTGGAGGTGTCCCAGTTGGACGCCTCCCCCGAGGCGGGCACCCCGCGCATGCGCCGCCATTGGCTGTCGGAGCAGGTCTTCGACTGGGCCGGGGTGGGCGCGGTGCACCTGCGTGCCGGGGTGTTCTTCGAGAACCTGGCCGTGGTGGCGGACGCGTCCGGCAACCGCGAGCTGGCCCTGCCGCTCGGCGGCAGGGACACGTTGATCCCGCTCGTCGCCGCCGCCGACGTGGCCAGGGTCGGGGCCGGGCTCCTGCTCGACCCCGGCCCGGTGGACGACCCGGTGTGCCTGGTGAACAGCCAGATGGCGACCATCGGCGAGGTGGCCGACACCTTCGGGATCCCGTACGTGGACGTGCCGCCGGAGGAGTGGGAGGCCCGCGCGATGGACATCTACCAGGACGATGTCGCGGTCGAGCACCTCACGCACCTGTGGGGGCTCTTCCGCTTCATCGGGTCCGGGCACCACCCGCTCTACGGGGTCTACGAGAGCATCGAGCGCATCGGCGGCCGGCCGCCGATGACCCTGCGCGAGTTCGCTCAGGGCTCCCGGTAGTCGGCCGCCACCCCGATCAGCGAGATCAGGCCGGTGGCGAACTCCATCGCCTCCTCGTGACCCTCGCTGAACGGCGGTTGGAAGCCCACGCCCTCCCACGTGCGCGTCTGCGAGTTCCACAGGTCGGCGCCGACCTCGAAGTCCCAGCCGAACACGCCGTAGTCGTACCAGAGCTCGTCCGCGGAGTTGCCCGCCGCCGAGTAGAGCACGTCCGTCACCGGCCCGGTCTGCTGCGGCCAGGTGACCGTGCCCCGCTCGGCGGCGATGGCCTCCTCGATGGTGCGGGCCGAGCGCAGGAAGTACGCCTCCTGCGGCGGGGTCGGCCTGGGCAGGGTGACGCGGCCGTCGAGCTTGTACGCCCCGGGCGGCCACATGAAGTACCCGCCGTAGCTGTGCACGTTCATGGCGAACCTGATGTTGCGGTACTTCTGCGCCAGCCAGATGACGTTGCGGCTCTCGGGCTCGGAGTGCTCCCCGGGTCCGGCGTACGTGCCGCTCTGGCAGTTGGCCGAGGCGCCGAAGTAGCCGTCGAACAGCGATCCCACGGCGTAGTTGCGGTTGACGTCCACGCCCCACGTGTTGCGCAGCGCCGGGTCGGACTGCGGGGGCGGGCAGTGGTTGGTCATGTTCTTCCGCTGGGCGGCGAAGTCGTAAAAGCTGTAGTTCGCGCCGTCGGGGTTGACGGTGGGCACGATGAAGACGTCGGTGCGCTCGAGCAGCCGGCGGGTGGCCGCGTCGCGAGCGTGGTTCCGCAGCAGCCGCTCGGCCGCCTCAATCGTGACCAGCGGCGTCACCCATTCCCTGGCGTGTTCCTGGGCGTAGGCGAGCACGCCGGTGCGCGAGCCGTCGCGGTGCTCGCCGATGCGCAGGGCCAGCACCTTCGCGGGTTCCCGCGAGACGTCGGACGGGGCCTTGAGGAAGTCGCTGAGCTGGGTGAGCGGCACGGGCGCCATGACCCCCGCGCCGGGGTCCGTGCGGTAGGTGGCGGCGCGGACGGGGAGGCCCGGCGTCGCGTTGATCGCGGCGGCCACCTGGGCGGCGGTGCTGATCAGGGCACCCGAGCCGTCGCTGGCCAGGCTGACGGTGATCAGCTTGCCGTTCACCGTCACCTGCAGGGCCCGGCCGGGCGCGCCGGGATCGACCAGCTCGACGGCCAGGTCGTTACCGCCCTCGGAGCCGTAGGCGGTGGAGGTGATCAGGACGGCTGCCGCAGGCGGGGTACCCAGCAGGGCCTGGGCGTGCCGCCGGTAGCCGTTCGTCGGGTACGGCAGCGTGATGAGCTCCGTCAGCTGGGGGTAGCGCCGGTGCAGGGCCTTGATGCGTTCGTTGAGCTGGGCCGGCGGCATGTACTGGGTGACGAAGTCCTTCTGGTAGCCGGGTCCGGTGCGGTCGGGCCGCTCGCCGTCCGGCCATTCCTTGACCCGGGCCTCGGCCTTGCCACCGCCCGCCGAGGTGACGATGATCCAGTGGGGCCGGCCGGTGATCGGGACCGGCGTGCTGAGCTGGTGGCCGAGGTACGCGCCGGCGTCCACGTACGCCACCATCTCGGCCTGGCCGCCCTGCCAGGTCACGGTGAGCGCGGCGGCCTGGCCGAGGCTGCTGGACGCCTCGACGGACAGGAAGTACCCGTCACGGGACTTGTACCAGACGGCCCGCTCGATCACGATCTGGTCCGCCGCCGTCGTGGGCGTCGACCGGGCCTGGGGCGGGGTCTCCGGCGCGAGGGCCGCGCCGAGGGCACGGAGCCCGGCCAGCTGGCTGGGCGTGACGACCGCGTCGACCTGGACGCTGCCGTCGGGCTGCGGGCGTACCCGGTGGGTGAGGTCGGCGCCGGAGGCGACGAGCCGCTCCATCGCGGCCCGGTCGGGGACGGAGAGAGTGACCAGCGAAGCCGGCTCGGGATCGGCCGGCCCGGCGACCGCCGGGGCGGACGGCTCCGCGACGGTCAGGGTCGCGAGGACGAGAGTCAGAACGGCTGCGGACGCACGTAGGCCACGCATCGGCTCCTCCAAAGATCGCCTTTATGAGGCCCACTCATTGAAGGCCGACTGGACGCCGACGGCAAGAACCCCGGCCGGAGAACCGGCCGGGGTTCGTCGTGCTACGTGGAGATCAGCCGGTGAAGCCGATCTGGGCGAAGTCGTAGGACTTGTAGCCCTCAGCACCGTAGTTGGCGAGCGTCTTCTTGGTCGCCATGATGTCGGGGCGCTGGTACAGCGGGATGGTGTGGACCATGTCCCAGACGAGCTTGTCGGCGGCGTTGGCCAGTTCGATGGCCTTGGCCGGGTCCATCTCACCCACCGCGGCCTCGATCGCGGCATCGACGGCGGGGTCGCTGCCCTTGGGGAAGTTGCTCTCGGAGCCGGTCTTGAAGCCCTGGGCCAGGAACCCGACCGGCTGCGGGTCGCCGATCCAGGAGAACGGCACCAGGTCGAAGTCGCCCTTGATGATGTAGTCGGTGAAGAACTTGTCATCGGGGACCGGGCGGATCTCCAGCTTGATCCCGGCCTCCTTGAGCATGGCCTGGGTGAGCTCGCCCTCCGTCTTGGCGTAGGGCACGCCGGCCGGGACGACGAACCCCAGCGAGAACTCCTTGCCGTCCTTCTTGCGGTATTCGCCCTCCTGCTTCCAGCCGGCCGCGTCGAGCAGCTGCTTGGCCTTCTCCAGGTTGTACTTGCCCAGGTCGCCGGAGTTGTCGACGTAGCCCTTGTGGTTGTTCATGAAGATGTGGTTGCCGAGCGTCTGGATCGGCCACTCCATGTCCTTCAGGTCGGACTGCGTGATCACGTCACGGTTGATCGCGTACTGGACGGCCTGCCGGACCGACTTGTCCTTCAGGAACTCGCTCTGGTTGTTGACGGTGATGTGCCGCCAGTTCGGGCTGAGCGCCTTGCGGATGTCCACGTTCGGGACTTCCTTGGCCCGCTTGAGGTCGGCCGGGCTGCCCGGCGGGATCTCCACGGCGTCGAGCTCGCCGTTGGCGAAGGCGTTGACCTGCGCGGCCGGCGTCTCGATCGTCCGGAAGATGACCTTGTCGAGCTTGGCCTTCTTGCCCCACCACTTGTCGTCACGCACGAGGGTGAGCGTCTTGGTGGCCTCGTCGATCTTCTCGACCTTGAAGGGTCCCGCGGTGACCGGGACCTTCTGCAGGTAGTCCTTGTCGTACGCCTCGGGCGTCTCCATGTGCTTGGCCGGAATGAGGTGCGGGGACCGGGCGAACAAGCCCTCCCACTCCGGGTACGGCTTGGCGAAGGTGATGACGGCGACCTTGTCCGAGTCTCCCTTGGTGACCGACTCGATCCGGTCCCAGCCGTCCGTGGAGGCCGGCTTGAACTTCTTGTTCTCGCCGCTGTTGGCCTTCCACGCGGCCTCGAGGTCCTTCCACGTGATCGGCGTGCCGTCCGACCACACAGCCTTGTCGTTGAGCGTGTAGGTGACGACCTGCTTGCCCGACGACATGTCGTTCTTCACGTCGGTCACGTAGTCCGGGTTCGCCGTGAAGTTGGCCTTCTCGTCGGACACCAGCAACTGCGGCAGGATCGGGTCCAGCATCTCCGCGGTGTCGGCCTGGTTGCCGTCGACGTGGTTGGGGTTCCACTGGCTCGGCCACTGGCCGACCGGCAGGGTCAGTGTCCCGCCGTCCTTGACCTGCTCATAGGCGACCGGGTTGACGCTGATCGCCGGGGTCTCCGCCATCTGCTGCTGCGCCTGCGACGACTGCGCCGCGTTGGGCTGCTTGTTGTCGCTGCCGCCCCCGCCGCAGGCCGCGACGGCCATGGCCAGGACCGCGATTCCCGCGGCTGCCCGGTAACGAACCTTCACTTTTCCTCCTGATCGTCCGAGGCCGTGATGACCTCGATCTCCTCCGCGTAGTGGCAGGCTGCGCCGTGGTCCACGGCGTTCGCGAGCCGAGCAACCGGGGGCTCTTCGTCGACACACAACTGCTGCTCGCCCTCGGTGAGCCGGGCGAACTTGGGGCAGCGGGTGCGGAACCGGCAACCCGATGGCGGGTCGGCCGGGCTGGGCAGGTCGCCTTCGAGCAGGATCCGCTTTCGGGTGCGCTCCATTTCGGGGTCCGGCAGCGGGATCGCCGACAACAGCGCCTGCGTGTAGGGATGCGCGGGATGGTCGTAGACGTTCTCGACGGTGCCGATCTCGGCGATCCTGCCGAGGTACATCACGGCCACCCGGTCCGCCAGGTGCCTGACGACGCCCAGGTCGTGCGCCACGAACAGGTACGACAGCCCCAGCGTGTTCTTCAGCTCCTCCAGCAGGTTGATGACACCCGCCTGGATGGAGACGTCTAGTGCCGACACCGGCTCGTCCAGGACGAGCAGCTTCGGCTCCAGTGCGAGCGCGCGGGCGATGCCGATGCGCTGGCGCTGCCCGCCGGAGAACTGCTGCGGGTAGCGCTCGGCGTGCTCGGGCGACAGCCCGACCAGCTCCAGCAACTCGGCGACCCGGGCGCGCACATCCTTCCTGCCGTGCGCGCGCAGCGGCTCGGCGATGATGTCGCCGACGGGCATGCGCGGGTCGAGCGCGGCCATGGGGTCCTGGAAGACGATCTGCAGGTCCCGGCGGAGCGCCGTGCGCCCGTCCTTGTCGAGCTTCGCGCTGTCCTTGCCGAGCACGACGACCCGGCCGCCCTGCGGCGCCGCCAGCTGCATGATCTGCTGCAGCGTAGTGGTCTTGCCGCAGCCTGACTCGCCGACCAGGGCCAGCGTCTCGCCTTCCGCGATGTCGAAGCTGATGCCGTCGACCGCGTACACGGTGCCGACGCGGCGCTTGAAGACCGCGCCCTTCATCAGCGGGTAGTGCCTGATCATGGTGTCCAGCTGCAGCACTGTGGAGCGCTCGGCACGCGGCACGCGGACCACGTCGCTCGGCGGGATGACCGGCACGGGGAACACGTCGGCCCCGGTCAGGCCCTTGTGCTCGATCTCGTGCGAGCGAATGCAGGCGACCTGCCGCCCGCCGGTGAACGGCGTGAGCGGCGGCTCCTCGTCGTCGCACATGTCCACCTTCATCGGGCAGCGCGGCGCGAACGGGCAGCCGGGCGGCAGCGCCGACGGCGAGGGCGGGTTGCCCTCGATGGGCACCAGCGGCCCCTCCTCGCCGTCGACCCTGGGGATCGAGGCGAGCAGACCCATCGTGTACGGCATCCGCGGCCGGTAGTAGATGTCGTCCACCGGCCCCTGCTCGACCGGCCGGCCCGCGTACATGACGAGCACGCGGTCGGCCATGCCTGCGATGACGCCCAGGTCATGGGTGATCATCACGATGCCGGCGCCGGTCTCCTGCTGCGCGGTCTTGAGCACCTCCAGCACCTGCGCCTGGATGGTCACGTCCAGCGCCGTGGTGGGCTCGTCGCAGATCAGCAGGTCGGGGTCATTGGCGATGGCCATGGCGATCATCGCGCGCTGGCGCATGCCGCCGGAGAACTCGTGCGGGAACGCCTTGGCCCGCAGGTTCGGGTTCGGGATGCCGACCAGGTCGAGCAGCTCCACGGCACGCTTGGCGGCCTTGTCCTTGGCCATCTTCTGGTGCACGCGCACGGCCTCGGCGATCTGGTCGCCGATGGTGTAGACGGGCGTGAAGGCCGACAGCGGATCCTGGAAGATCATGCTGATCGCCTTGCCACGTACCTTGGTCAGCTCGTCTTCATCCATGCCGAGCAGCTCGCGACCGTGCAGCTTGGCCGAGCCGCTGACCGTGGCGTTCCTCGGCAGCAGGCCCATGATGGCGAGCGAGGTGACGGACTTGCCGGAGCCGGACTCGCCGACGATGCCGAGCACCTCGCCGCGCTCGACCCCGTACGACACCCCGCGCACCGCCTGGATGCCGCCGGGGAAGGTGACGGTGAGGTCGGTGACCTCCAAGATGCTCACAAGTTGCTCCCCGGGTCGAGTGCGTCACGCAGGCCGTCGCCGATCAGGTTGATGCTCAGCACAAGGAGCACCAGCAGACCGGCGGGGAAGGCGAACAGCCAGGGATAACCGGTGGCGTTGCGGGAGCCCTCCGCGATGAGGGTGCCGAGCGAGACGTCGGGCGGCTGGATGCCGAAGCCGAAGAATGACAGCGCCGCCTCGCCGATGACCGCACCGCTGACGTTGATGGTCGCGTCGATGATCAGCAGAGAGGCCAGGTTCGGCACGATGTGCCGGGCGATGATCTTCCAGCGCGGGATGCCCATGTAGACGGCGGCCAGGACGTACTCCCGCTCGCGCAGCGAGATCGTCATGCTGCGCACCACCCTGGAGGTGATCATCCAGGCGAACGCGGCGAGCAGGGCCACGAACCAGATCCAGGACGCGCCCTTCAGCCGGGGCGAGATGATCGCGATGATGAGGAAGCTGGGGAGAACGAGCAGGAGATCGACACCCCACATGAGGACCTTGTCCACCCAGCCACCGAAGTATCCGGCGAACGCCCCCACCACGGCGGCCAGGGCGGTGGCGATGAGTGCCACCAGCAGTCCGATGACGAGGGACTTCTGCATGCCGCGCAGCGTGACGGCGTACATGTCCGCGCCGATGGAGGTGGTGCCCCACCAGTGATCGCCATCAGGGGGCGACAGGAAGGCAAGGAAGTCCTTCTCGGTCCAGTCGTAGGAGCCGATGAAGGGGCCGACGTAGGCCAGCAGGACCAGCAGGACCAGGGTGACGCCGCCGTAGCGGAACTGCCTGTTGCGAAGCAGGCGGCGGAGAACGACTTTCGAACGCACCTAGCTCACCCGCACCCGAGGATCGAGGATCGCCACCAGCACGTCGGACAGGAAGGCGGCGAAGAGGACACAAACGGCGGAGAACAGGGTCACCGCGGCGACAGCGTTGACGTCGTTCTGGTGGATCGCATCCACCAGCCAGGCGCCCATGCCGTGCCACGAGAAGATCTTCTCGGTGAAGATCGCTCCGGTGAGCAACGTGCCGAAGTTGAAGGCGAAGTACGTCGAGGCGGGGATCAGCGCGGTGCGCAGCGCGTGCTTGTAGAGCGCGGTCCTGCGCCGCAGGCCCTTGGCGATCGCGGTGCGGACGAAGTCCTGGCCGAGCACGTCGAGCATCATGTTGCGCTGGATGCGGCTGTAGAACGCGGCTCCGGTGACGCCGAGGCTGAGCGAGATCGTGGGCAAGATCAAGTGGTTCAGCCGGTTGACGAACTGGTCCCAGCCCGACAGCTGCGGGTTGTACTCGCCGGTGTACTCGATCAGCGTGAAGCCCAGCGCTCTGTTGAGGCTGATCGCGGCGATGGCCAGCAGCGTGGCCAGCAGGAACACCGGGATCGCCATGACCACGAACGAGCTGACGCTGATCACCCGGTCGGTGATGCTGTATTGCTTCACCGCGGAGATGGCCCCCAGTAACACGCCTATGACGAAGCCGACGATGGTGCCGATGAGCAGCAGCCGGAGGCTGACGAAGACGCGCCGGCCCATCTCCTGGTTGACCGAGCCGCCATTCCAGGTCTTGCCGAAGTCCCCGGTGACGACGCCCGAGGCCCAGGTCGCGTAACGCTGGAGCACAGGGGTCTTGTCGTTCAGGTTGTACGCGTCGAGCGTGGCATCGATGACGGCCTCGGGGACCGGAGGCTGGCGGCCCTCGTACGCCCCGCGCGGGCTCATGGTCGTGGCCGCGAGCATGTACGCGAGACTGGCCGCGATCGCAACCAAGATCACATTTGTTGCCAACCTGCGAAGCAGGTACTTGCCCATTACTCTCCGTTCGCGCTGTCCCGGGGGCGGCGCCTCTGGCTGGAGGGCCCCCGCAACGTAAAGCCATCCCGGATCGGGAAAGCCCGATGACCCGGAGATGGCGATCAAGCGGAGAATATATGTAAGAATATAACAGTCAGAAACGACTCAATATAACAGTAAGGTCACTCGCAATAGATCGTGACGAGTCGTCCCGCACCCCAAAATAATGGGTTTGACCTGCGGCGATACCAGCAATTCGGGGCCTTCTTACAGCGTCTCAACGGGTCGCTATGTCACAGAACCCGGACAATAATTGACGCATGGGCGGAGTGATCTACATCATTGTGTAGGTCTATAGAATGTGCGCCTTTCCCGTCTCTTTTGCCGATTCGCGGGGATCTTCGACCGGACCGGGCCCCGCCCCGGCTCCGCGTCAGCCCGCCCCGTGGCGGCAGCCAAGGAGGCTGGACGAGCTTCATCTGATGAAACTTCATCTTCATCTGATGAAGGGCTAGGAAGAAGCCGGCTTCCGCGCTAACGTGCGGAGCGTGGCAACTGATCCTCAGCGGGACGCCGCCCGGCACGTCCAGGTGGTGCAGGCCCTCGGCACCCGCATCGTCGGCGGTTCGCTCACCCCTGGCGCCTCCATCCCCATCGAGGAGGACCTCGTCGGGGAGCTGGGCGTGGGGCGGTCGGCGGTGCGGGAGGGCGTCAAGGTCCTGGCCGGCAAGGGCCTGCTGGAGACCAGGAGGAGCGCGGGCACCCGGGTACGCCCCCGCGAGTCCTGGAACCTGCTCGACGCCGACGTGCTCAGCTGGCGGTTCGAGCCCGAGCCGCGCCCCGAGGACATCCGGGTCCTGGCCGACCTGCGCGTGGCGCTGGAGCCGGGCGCGGCCAGGGTGGCGGCTGAGCGCGCCGACGCGAGCGCGGTGCGGCGCGTCGACGAGGCCCTGGCCGCCCTCTACGCCACCGCCGACGACCCCGAGCCGTTCATCGAAGCCGACCTGGCCTTTCACAAGGCCGTGTTCGCCGCGGCGGACAACGACCTGCTGCTCTACATCTACGACATGATCAGCATCGCCCTGCGGTCCGTGCGCCAGGTGCACACCCGCTCGGTGGCGCACAACAAGGAGACGCTGCCCGGCCACGAGCGCGTGGCGGTGGCGATCAGGCGCCGTCACCACCGCAAGGCCGAGGAGGCCATGCGCGAGGTGGTCGAGGTCGCTCGCGCCGACGCCGAGCAGCACATCCGCCTCTGTTGCTAGGAGCCCTCACTTGGACGTCCTCCTCGACGTCGACGGCCCGGTGGCCGTCGTCACCCTCAACAGACCCGCCAAACTCAACGCCATCACCCCCGACATGGCCGCTGCCCTGAAGACCTGCCTCGTCCGGATCGACGCCGACCCGGCCGTGCGGGTGGCCGTGCTCACCGGGGCGGGCGAGCGCTCGTTCTGCGTGGGCAGCGACATCCGGGAGCTGGACGCGTACGACACGCCGTGGGAGTTCCGCAACCGCGGCGACTACGGCGACGCCGTCCGCGCCCTGCGCAAGCCGATCGTCGCGGCCGTCAACGGCTACGCCTACGGCGGCGGCCTGGAGCTGGCCCTGGCCTGCGACATCCGGCTGGCCGCCGGCACGGCGACGTTCGCCGCGCCCGAGATCAAGCTCGGCTGGATCGGCGGCAGCGGCCAGTCCGCGTTGCTGGCCCATTCTGTCGGCCCGAGCAACGCGGCCAGCATGTTGCTGACCGGCGACCCCGTCGACGCCGCCCGCGCCCTGGCGTGGGGGTTGGTGACCGATGTGTTCCCGCAGGAGGAGCTGCTACCCGCCGCCGTCGGGCTGGCCGGTCGGATCGCGCGAAGGCCTCCGATCGCCGCGCAGAGCGCCAAGGCCAATCTGAAGGCCGCCTACTCGATGCCGCTCGACCAGGCCATCCAGTACGAGCGTGACCTGCAAACCGTCTGCTTCGCCACCGCCGACGCCGCCGAGGGCCGGGCCGCGTTCGCCGCCCGCCGCGAGCCCGTCTTCGAGGGGCGCTGATGGGCGCGCTCGACGGCTACCGCGTGATCGACCTGTCCATCGCGATGGCCGGTCCGCTGGCCGCCATGCGGCTGGGGGACCTGGGCGCGGACGTGGTCAAGGTGGAGCCGGTGACCGGTGAATGGCAGCGGCACGCCCCCGCGGGCGGCGCCACCGGCAACCAGGTCAACGCCTCGTTCCTGTCGCTCAACCGCAACAAGCGCAGCCTCGCCGTCGACCTGAAGTCCGGCGAGGGCCGCGAGATCGTGCACCGGCTGGCCGCGACGGGCGACGTGTTCCTGCAGAACTACCGGCCCGGGGTGGCCGAGCGACTCGGCATGGACTACGAGACGATCAGCGCCATCAACCCCGCCATCGTGTATGTCTCCATGTCGGGATACGGGGAGAGCGGTCCCTACGTGTCGAGGCCGGGGCAGGACATCCTGCTGCAGGCCATGAGCGGGGCCATGTTCAGCACGGGCCGCGACGGCGACCCGCCTGCGCCCGCCGGGACGTACGCGATCGACGCCGTCACCGCCTACAGCGCGTTCGAGGGCGCGCTGGCCGCGTTGCTGCACCGCGAGCGCACCGGCGAGGGCCAGCGGGTGAGCGTCAACATGCTGGACGCGGCCATCGCCGTGCAGATGCAGGAGCTGTCGATCTTCACGGTCGGCAAGGTGCCGCAGCGGCGCGGACGCCAGCCGCACGGCCACACCTACATCCGCGCCCCGTACGGCGTGTTCGCCACCAAGGACGGCTACCTCGCGCTCGGCATGCCCAGGCTCGATGTCCTGGCGGTCGCGCTCGATCTGCCCGAGGTGGCCGGCATGGACGGCCACGCCGGGCGCGACGAGATCACCGCAGCCGTGGCCCGCCGCCTGCCGGACCGCACCACGGCCGAGTGGCTGGAGGTCTGCGCCAGCCATGACCTGTGGGCGGGGCCGGTGTACGGCTACGCCGAGCTGGTGGCCGATCCGCAGGTCGCGCACAACGGCTCGTTCGTCACCTACGAGCACCACACCGAGGGCACGGTCACCACACCCGGCTTCCCCTACCGCCTGAGCGCCGCCCCGCCGTCGGTGCGCAGGGGCGCGCCGCTGGTCGGTGAGCACACGCGCGAGCTGCTCGACGAGCTCGGCTACCCGGCCGAGCGCACCGCCGAGCTGGTGGCGAGAGGCGTGCTGGCATGCGCGGACTAACCTGGGACCACCCGCGCGGGTACGGCCCGCTGGACGAGCTGACCCGGCTCGATCTGGCGGGCAGCAACCCCTTCGGCGACGTGCCCGAGCCGATCGCGTGGGATCGGCAGCCGCTCGAAGGGTTCGAGTCCGAGCCGATCGCGAAGCTCTGCGAAACGTACGACTTGCTCGTGATCGACCACCCTGGTCTTGGCGCGGCCGTGGACGCGTTGACGCCGATGGAGGAGCTGTTCGAGCCGGATGAGCTGGCCAGACTCAAGGCGGGCACGGTCGGCCGCACCTGGGACAGCTACCACCTGGAGGGCCAACAGTGGGCGCTGCCGCTCGACGCGGCCACCCAGGTCGCCGTCGCGCGCCCCGGCGTCGAGGCGCCGGCGGCCTGGCCTGAGGTGGCGGAGTTCGCCCGTGGCACCCGGATCGCCCTGTGCCTGGGCGGGCCGCACGCGTTCCTCATGTTCTGCGCCCTGTGCTCGGGCGACTTCCTTGACGAAAAGGCCGGGACCAGGGCGCTGGAGCTCATGGCCGAGTTGCTCGCGCTCGCCGACCGGGAGGTGTCGCTGCGCAACCCGATCGGCGTGCTCGACGCCATGGCCGCGGGCGGGCCTGAGTACTGCCCCCTGGTGTACGGCTACGTCACCTACCCGCTGGCGTTCTCCGACGCGCCTGCGTGGCCGGGGCGCGCGCCGGGGAGCGTGCTCGGCGGCACCGGGCTGGCGGTCTCGCGGCGGCGCGCCGGCACGATCGGCGAGTCCGTCCGCGCGCACCTGCGCCGGCTGATGTCCGAACCGGTGCAGGCCACGCTCTTTCCCGCCACCGGCGGGCAGCCGGCCGCCCGGGCCGTCTGGCAGGCCGGGGGCGGAACGCCGCCCGCAGGGTTCTACCGCGACACCCTGGCCACCGTGCAGGCCGCCTGGATCAGGCCGCGCTTCCCCGGCTACATCGCCCTGCAGGACAGGTCGTCCGCGCTGCTCCGCGACGGGCTGCTCGCCCGCGTCCCGGCCCGCGACCTGCTCAACGACCTGCACAAGGAATGGAGGCACGCATGACCACGGCGCTCGTCACCGGCGCGGCGGGAGCGCTCGGCAAGGCGATCGTCCGCCGCCTGTCCGCCGACGGCCACCAGGTGGCGGCACTCGACCTCGACGCCGGCGCGCTCGAAGGCACGCTCAACCTCAAAGTGGATCTGCGCGACCCGGCCGCCATCGAGCAGGCGTTCGCCGAGACGGCCGCGCGGCTCGGCCCGGTCGGCATCCTCGTCAACAACGCGGCCGTCTACCCCAGCAGGCCGTTCCTGGAAGTGCCGCTCGCCGAGTACGACGACGTGCACGCGGTCAACCAGCGCGCCTACTGGCTGGCGGCTCAGCACGCCGCCCGCCAGATGGGTGACACAGGCGGTGCGATCGTCAACATCGCCTCCATCACCATGCACGGCGGCTGGCCCGACCTGGCCGCCTACATCGCCACGAAAGGCGCGGCGGCCGCGCTGACCAGGGCGCTCGCCCGCGAGCTCGGCCCCCGTGAGATCCGGGTCAACTGCGTGTCGCCGGGCGCGTTCCCCACGGCGGCCGAGGAGATCCATCCGGATCCTGAGGCGTACAACCGGTTTGTCCTGGAACGGCAGTCGCTCCAGCGGCGCGGCACCCCGGAGGAGCTGGCCGCCGTGGTGTCGTTCCTCACTGGCCCGGACGCCTCGTTCGTGACCGGCCAGACCATCGAAGTCAACGGAGGGTGGGTGATGGCATGACGCCGGACCGCAGGCGGCTGGCCGAGCTGACCGGAGACCTGAGCGCGGCCGGCGGGGTCCGGCTGGTGACGCTCGGCGACGGGCTCGAGCGCGGCATCAGGACCCTGGAGTTCCGCACCGGCTCTGGGCTGGCCTTCGACGTGCTGGTCGACCGGTGCATGGACATCGGGCACGCCGAGCACGCCGGGCGCGCGTTCGGCTGGCGCTCCCCCACCGGCTTCCGCCATCCGGGGTTGCACGAGAACGCCGACGAGGACGGCTTGTCGTGGCTGCGTTCGTTCTCCGGGCTCATTGTCACGGCCGGGCTCGATCACACGCTGTTCGGCGGCGAGGTATCCGCCGACGGCTACGGCTACCCGCCCCGCCAGAGCGTGCGGCACGGGCTGCACGGCCGCGTCGGCAACATCCCGGCCCGGCTGACCGGGTACGGCGAGCGGTGGGAGGACGACCGCTGCGTGTTGTGGGCGGAAGGTGAGGTGCGCCAGGCCGCGGTGTTCGCCGAGAACCTGCGCCTGGTCCGGCGCATCGAGGCCGACCTGGGCGGCGACGAGATCAGGCTGGTGGACACGGTCACCAACGCCGGGTTCGAGCCGGCGCCGCACATGTTCCTCTACCACATCAACCTCGGCTGGCCGCTGCTCGACGAGGGCGCCAGGCTCGAGGCCGACATCCGCGAGACCCTCTGGCAGACCGACAGCGTGGCGGAGCAGAAGGCCGACCACATCACCTTCCCCGGGCCCGCTGCCGGGTTCGTGGAGCAGGTGTACGAGCACGCGCTGGTCCCCGGCGCCGACGGGATGCACCAGGTGGCGGTGGTCAACGACCGGCTCGGCATGAAAGTGAGCGTGGAGTGGCCGGCGGCGGAGTTCCCGTACTTCTTCGAGTGGCTGAACCTGCGCTCCGGCAACTACGCGGTCGGCCTGGAGCCGTCCACCCACCACGTGTCCGGCGACGCGGCGGCCAGGGAGGACGGCAGCATGATCTGGCTCGGACCGCTGGAATCCCGGGTGTACCACACGACCTTCCGCGTCACCTAATGCAGTCCGTACGCGCGCCGGGCGGTGCCGGCGAACACCTCGGCGCGCTCACCCCCCGACAGCCCTGCGCACAACTCGTCCGCGGCCTGCGCGACGCGCTGGTATTCGGCCGCGAGCAGGCACACCGGCCAGTCGGAGCCGAACATCACCCGATCAGGCCCGAACGCCTCCAGCGCGACCTCCGCGTACGGCCGCAGGTCGGACACCCGCCACGCCGCCCAGTCGGCCTCGGTGACCATGCCGGACAACTTGCAGTAGACGTTGGGGTGGGCGGCCAGCTCCTTGATCCGGCTCCGCCACGGCTCCAGCTCGCCGGCCGCGATCGGTGGCTTGGACAGGTGGTCGAGCACGAAGGTCAGCCCCGGCATGGCCCTGACCGTGTCGATGGCGGCGGGGAGCTGGTGCGGCAGCGTCAGCAGGTCGTACGCCAGCCCGGCGGCCTCCACCGCGGCGAGCCCGCGCCGCACGTCGGGCCGGTTGAGCCACGCGGGGTCGGGCTCGGACTGCACGCCGTGGCGCACGCCCACCAGCCCGCCGGGCAGGGCGGCCAGCGTGTCGGCGGCGTCCGGCGCGGTCAGGTCGATCCACCCGACCACGCCCGCGACCAGGTCGGACGCGGCCGCGAGGGCCAGGAAGTCGCGGGTCTCGCCCAGGTCGGACAGCACCTGCACGAGCACGGTGCGGGTCACCCCGGCAGCGGCGGCGGGCCCGGCCAGGTCGTCGAGGGTGAACGTGCGCCGGACGGGCGCCATCGGCTCCGGGTCCAGCCAGGTGTGGGGGCGGACGGCGAGGTCCCAGACGTGGTGGTGTGCGTCGATACGGTCCATGGGCTATTCGAGCTCCAGCTCCGTCCAGAGGTCATCGGGGATGGGGGTGGCGGCCAGGGCCAGGTCCTCGGCCACCTCCTCCGGGCTGCGGGCGCCGACCACGACGCCGGTCACGGCCGGGTGCCGCAGCGGGAACTGCAGGGCGGCCGCCGCGAGCGGCACCTCGTACGCGGCGCAGCGCTCGGCCAGGCCGCGCGCCCGCTCCAGCACCGGCCCGGCGGCAGGCGCGTAGTCGTAGTGGGCGCCGGGGCCGGGATCGGCCAGGATCCCGCCGTTGAACACGCCTGCCACGAGCACCCCGGTGCCGCGCTCGGCGCACAGTGGCAACAACTCCTTGCCCGCCGTACGGTCCAGCAGGCTGTAGCGTCCCGCCACCATCACGCAGTCCACGTCGGTCTCCCGCACGAACCTGGCCAGCATCCCGGCCTGGTTCATGCCCACGCCGACGGCCCGCACCCCGCCCTGCTCGCGCAGCCGCTCCAGCGCCGGGTACGCGTACCGCACGGCCGGCTCCCAATGGTCGTCGGGGTCGTGGATGAGCAGGATGTCGAACGCGTCGAGCCCGGTGCGCTCCAGGCTGCCGGCGAGCGAGGCGTAGACGCCCTCCACCGTGTAGTCCCGCCTGGACGGGCCGAGCAACGCGCCGACCTTGGTGGACACCGTCACCTGGGACCTGACCACACCCGCCAGGAACCGGCCGAGCCTGCGCTCCCCCAGCCCCTCGCCGTAGCGGGGGGCGGTGTCGAAGTAGCGGACGCCGCCCTCCCAGGCGGCCTCCAGGGTGGCCGCGGCCTGCTCGTCGCCGACCGGCGTGTACAGCCCCGCCAGAGGGGCGGTGCCGAGGCCGATCCTGGAAACGGTGACGCCGCTGCGACCGAGCCTCACGTCTCGGCTCTCCTCTCGGACGGGAGATCGTTTGCAGACCGAAACCTAGCAGACCTCCAATGTCCCGACTAGCCAGTCAGGTGTTTACGAAAGGTCTGGACAGAAGACGACTCATTCGCGTAGATATACATCCTACGTTCTTCAGGCGTTACACCCCTGAAGCATCTCGCACTTTGACGTACCCGCAGGTTGAGCGCATTCGGGCGCCCCTGACGGCGCGATCTTCCTCTCAACCGCTCTCGTGGTTTCCGCCATGTGTTCTGGAACAGGAGTATCGGTGATCAACGACGGCTACACACGACGGGGCGTGCTGGCGACCGGGTTAGGCGCCGCCGCCGGATCCCTGCTCACGACCGGCGTCACCGCCGGCCCCGCGCGGGCGCAGGCCCGCGGCAACCCGCTCACGCTCTGGTACACCCGCCCCGCCGCGGCCTGGCTGGAGGCGCTGCCGGTCGGCTGCGGGCGGCTCGGCGCGATGGTGTTCGGCGGCGTGGCCACCGAACGGTTCCAGCTCAACGAGGACAGCGTCTGGGCCGGCGGGCCGCACACCTACGACAGCCCCGAGGCGCTGGCCGCGCTCCCCGAGATCAGGCGGCTGGTCTGGGAGGACAAGTGGCAGGCGGCGCAGAACCTGGCCGACCGGACGTTCCTCGGCAGGCCCAGCGAGCAGGCTCCGTACCAGGTGCTCGGCGACCTGACGTTGACGTTCCCCGGCTCGGCCGAGTTCACGGACTACCGCCGCGAGCTGGACCTGACGCGGGCGGTCACCGGCGTGACGTACGTCCGCGACGGCGTGCGCCACACGCGCGAGGTCTTCGCCAGCAACCCCGACCAGGTCATCGTCGTCCGGCTCACGACCGACAAGCCGGCCTCCGTGACCTTCCAGGCGGCCTTCTCCAGCCCGCAGTCCTCCGCCGTCGCGGCCGCCGCGCGGGACACGATCGCCCTCGACGGGGTCAGCGGCGACACCCAGGGGCTCAAGGGCGAGGTGCGTTTCCGCGCCCTGGCCATGGCTCAGGCGAAGGGCGGCACGGTCCGGGTGGACGGCGGCACGCTGGCCGTCGAGGGCGCCGACGAGGTCACGCTGCTGATCTCCATGGGCTCCAGCTACCGCAGCTACAAGGACGTCGGCGGTGACCCGGCCGAGGTCGCGGGGCGGCATCTCGAGCGGGCGAGCGGGCAGCCGTACGAGGTGCTGCAGCGTAAGCACGTCCACGACTACCAGCGGCTCTTCGGCCGGGTCGAGATCGACCTGGGCACCTCGGAAGCGGTCGCGCTGCCGACCGACGAGCGCATCGCGCGCCGACAGCTCGACACCGACCCGCAGCTGGCCGCCCTGTACTTCCAGTACGGCCGCTATCTGCTGATCTCCTGCTCCCGCTCCCCCGGCTACGCCGCCAACCTGCAGGGCATCTGGAACGACTCGCTGACGCCCGCGTGGGAGTCGAAGTACACCATCAACATCAACTGCGAGATGAACTACTGGCCGGCCGGGCCCGCCAACCTCATCGAGTGCATGGACCCGCTGTTCGACCTGATCAAGGATCTGTCGGAGACGGGGGCCGGCACCGCGCGGACGCAGTACGGCGCGGGCGGCTGGGTGGCGCACCACAACACCGACGGCTGGCGCGGCACGGCGCCCGTCGACTTCGCCTTCTACGGCGTGTGGCCCACCGGGGGCGCCTGGTTGTGCCTGACGTTGTGGGAGCACTACCTCTACACCGGGGACGAGCGGCGGCTGCGCGAGCACTTCCCGCTGATCAAGGGGTCGGTGGAGTTCTTCCTCGACACGTTGCAGACCGATCCCAGGACCGGCTACCTGGTGACCAACCCGTCGCACTCGCCCGAGGTGGGGCACCACGAGGACGGCGACGAGAACGTCAGCATCTGTGCCGGGCCGACCATGGACATGCAGATCCTGCGGGACCTGTTCGAGGCCTTCGCCTCCGCGTCCGAGGTCCTGGGGCGGGAGCCGGAGATGCGCGAGAAGGCGCTGGAGGCGCGTTCCCGGCTCGTGCCGAACCAGGTCGGCCACCTCGGGCAGATCCAGGAGTGGCAGGAGGACTACCGCGGTGACGCGGCGCTGTCGCGCAGCCGGCACATCTCGCACCTATGGGGCCTGTTCCCCGGGCACCAGATCGACCCGCGCCTGTCGCCGGAGCTGGCCGCGGCCGCCCGCCGGACCTTGCAACTGCGCGGCGAGGCCGGGGCCGGGTGGTCGCTGGCCTGGAAGATCAACTTCTGGGCGCGGCTGCTGGACGCGGCGGAGGCGTACAAGCGGCTGGGGAACCTGCTGGTGCCGGCCAGGACCGCGCCGAACATGTTCGACCTGCACCCGCCTTTTCAGATCGACGGCAACTTCGGCGGCACGTCGGGGATCACGGAGATGTTGTTGCAGAGCCATGCCGGCCAGGTGCATGTGCTGCCCGCCCTGCCGGCCGCCTGGCCTTCCGGGTCGTTCCGGGGGCTGCGGGCGCGGGGCGGCTTCGAGGTGTCCCTGGAGTGGGCCGGCGGGGCGCTGACGCGCGGCCGGATCCGCTCGGACCTGGGCCGCCGGCTGACCCTCCGCACCTCGAAGCCGGTCACGGTGACGCAGGACGGCCGCCCGGTCGAAGCCGACCGCCCGGAGCCCACCGTGCTCGTCCTCGACACCCGCCGCCACGCCGTCTACGACATCGTCCCGTCCCCCTGACCCAGCTGTCCGCGCACCCATGCGGGATCGGGGTTGACGTACGGCCGGCCCGCCAGCACCACGGTCGGCACCGTCTCGTCGCCACCGGTGGCCGCCCTCACCGCTGCCGCACCGGCCGGGTCGCGCCAGATGTCGACCCAGTGCAGCCGGCGGGCGTCGCGACCCAACCGGGTCCGCAGCCGCAGGCAGTATTTACAACCCGCCCGCCAGTAGACGATCGGCCGGCCGTCCTCAGCGCTGCGGCGTTGCGCCTCCACCGCACCGATCGACCTAGGGAAGGCCAGTGGCGAATACCGTACGGCGAGCAGGAGAAACACCACCAGGAGTACGGCGGCGACGCCCGGGGGACCCGCGGCGATCTGGCCGATCGCAACGACCGAACCGCCCAAGACAAGCACCATCGGCCAGATCCAAGCCCGCGTCATGACGACACATGCTAGCTATGGCGCGGGTCCTGCCGATCGGCGGCCGGGCGTGCGGCCCCTGGCCCACTGCCCGGTCCCGCCATGGGCGTGGAGCCTCCTACGCCGGGGCGGTGGCAGCCTCGGCGGTCGCCTCCGGGCTCGCCGTGTTGGCGTGGGCCCGGGGGCGGGTGCGGGAGGCCTCACCGCGGGCGTGGGCGGCGAACAGGCGGGCCGCCTCGTCCGAGTCACCCGATGCCAGCGCGGCGACCAAGTCGTCGTGGTGGCCGGCCATCGCCGTCCAGTCCCCCTCGTACAGCGGGTTGCCCACCACGTGCAGGCTCCACAGATTCGACTCGATCGTCCGCCACAACCTCAGCAGGAAGGAGTTGCCGCACACGGCGCACACCCGCCGATGAAACGCCAGGTCCGCGTCCCTGAACGCCCCGATGTCACCGTCCTTGGCCGCCTTCCGCATGGCCAGGACGTCGGCCGACAGCTGCCGCAACGTGTCGGCCTGGATGCGGACGGCCGCACCCCGCGCCGCGTACTCCTCCAGCAGGACCCGCATCTCGCGCACCTCCCTGGCCTGCTCGTCGGAGATCTCCGCGACGTAGCTCCCCCGGTTGGGATAGGAGATGACCAGCCCTTCGTGCGCCAGCCGCTTGATCGCCTCCCGGGCAGGGGCCTGGCTGGTGCCGACCCGCCGGGCGATCTCCGCCTCCACGAGCCGCTGTCCCGGCAGCAGCTCCCCCGACACGATCCAGCCGCGCAGCAGCGCGTAGACCCGGTCGGACAGCAGCTCCCTGGGCAGCAGCCGGTCGGCGGGCGGCGCGATCTGCTGCTCTTGCCAGATGCGCGCGACCGTGGACTGCGACAGCCCGAGCTGCCTGGCCATGGTGCGGGTGGACGGCACGGCGGAGCCGCCGGCCGCCGCCGCGATCACCCGCTCGGCCTCCTCACGCTCCGGGCTGCGCGGCCGCCCTGGCCGCGGGGCGTCGGACAGCCCGTCCAGACCCCGCTCCACGAACCTGGCCCGCCACTTGGCGACCGTCGCCGGGCTCACCGCGAGCCGCGTCGCGATCTCCTTGTGCGGCAGCCCGTCGGCGCACGCCAGCACGATGCGGCTGCGCAGCGCCAGCCCGCCGCCCGGCTCCTTCGCCTGCGCCTGCAGCGCGGACAGCTCCTCCGCGCTCAGCACCAGCCGCTTGTCGTCCTCGCCTCCGAGTCCTGCCACAGGCCCCACCTTAACGTATTTATGACTCAGTCACCGGCCAGAAACGGATTTGTCGTGACACGAAACCCCTTGACCGACCCAGGTTACCAACGTATTAAATAATCGCTAATCGAGTAACGACCCATTAAAAGGCGTCGCAGATCTCGCCCCCTTGGAGGTGCGATGCGTTCCCCCCGCCCATCCCTCGCCCCGCTGACCAGCATGGCCGCCATCGGCTGCCTCTTCCTGCTCACCGCGTGCGGCGGAGGTGGATTCACCGACGAATCCCGAGCGCAGCAGAGTGAGGGCGGCCAGGTCACGGTCAGGATGCTGGTCAACATCAGCCCCAACCTCACCCAGGCCTACTGGGACGGGCTGGTCAAGCCGTTCGAGCAGGCCAACCCGGGCATCGACGTCAAGATCGAGGCCCCGACCGGCAAGGGCGTGGCCGACACGCTGCCGCAGCAGCTCGCCGCGGGCAACGCCCCGGATGTGGTCGAGACGCTGATGGCGGACGAGACGCTGGCCAAGCAGATGCTCGACCTGACCGACCAGCCCTGGGCGGGGAACACGCCCCTTGCCGAGCAGGCCAAGCTGGGCGGCAAGATCTACTCGGTGGGCGTCGGCGTGCAGGCGCAATCGCTGGTCTTCTACAACAAGAGCGCCTTCGACAAGGCCGGGATCGGCCGGCCGCCGACGACGTTCGACGAGTTCGACGCGGCAATGGGCAAACTCAAGGACGCCGGCTACCTGCCGCTGCAGACCGGTGGAGACTTCCTCACCGGGCTGCAACTGCTCCAGCTGTCCAACCCGAGCCGGGCCCAGCTCCACCCCGCCTGGCAGCAGGACGTCAAGGCGGGCAAGCTCAAGGCCGGCGAGTCGCTGCTGCCCTACCTGGAGCGCTACCGCACCTGGATCGACAAGGGGTACGTGGACAAGAACGCCCTCGGTATGAAGTACGCCGACGCCGAGACCGCGTTCCTGTCCGGCAAGTCGGCCATGTACGTCATGGGCAGCTGGTTCACCGCCAGCGAAGCCAAAGCCCAGAAGGACTTCGAGGTCGGCGTCTTCCCCGCCCCGGTCGACAAGGGGCAGAGCCACCCCGGCCCGCAGGGCGCCACGCTCGCGGCCCCGTACATGATCCTGAAGTCCACTCCGAACAAGGACGCGGCACTCAAGCTGGTCCAGTGGCTCGTCACCGACCCGGCCGCAGTCAAGAGCCAGCTCAAGCAGGACGGCAACTTCCGCACCGGCGTCGAGCGCGAGTTCACACCGCTGGAGAAGCAGGTGCAGGAGATCCTCGACGGCGCGCCCTCCGGGGTCCCGCAGGGCGAGGGGTACGGCGACGCAACCCTGCCCAAGGGCTTCAACGCCGCGTGGAACACCGAGGTCCAGGGCTTGTACGTGGGCAAGTCCCCCAAGGAGGCGGCCGAGGGCGTGGACCGCTGGCTGGCCGGCCGCTCATGACCCTCACCCGAGAAGCACCCCCGATCGTGACCCGAGCCGTCGCCGAGCAGCCGAGAAAGCGCCATGACGGCCTGGTCACCGCGATCATGGTCGGTCCCGCAACCGTCCTCTACACGGTGATGCTCATCGTCCCGGTCGGTCTGGCGCTCTACCTGAGCCTGACCGACTGGGACGGCTTCAGCGCCAACCCGGCCTTCGTCGGCGCCGCCAACTACGCCGACCTGCTCGACGACCCCGACCTGCGCCGCGCCGCCCTGGTCACGCTGCTGATCGCGACGGCGGGCACGGCCGGGCTGAACCTCCTGGGACTCGGCTTCGCGCTGCTGGTGAACGGCGCCTCGCGGGCCAACACGTTCTTCCGCATCGTGCTGTTCTACCCGCACGTGCTGAGCGCCCTGGTCGTCGGCTTCCTCTGGTCGGCCATCCTCGGGACCGGCGGGGCGGTCAACAACCTCATCACCACCTGGGGCGGGGAGGTGATCCCGTTCCTGTCCGACCCGGCGTGGGCCACGGTCACCATGATCGCGGTGCTGGTGTGGGCCGGGTTCGGCGTCAACGTGGTGCTCTACCTGGCGGGGCTGCAGGCGGTGCCGCACTCGCTGATCGAGGCGGCGCGGATCGACGGGGCGACGCGGTGGCAGGTGTTCAGGCACGTGACGCTGCCGGCGCTCGGCCCGTCCGTGACGGTGAACATCGTGTTGTCGCTGGTGACGCTGCTGAAGACGTACGACCTGGTGGTGTCGCTGACGGCGGGCGGGCCGGCCGGTCAGACGCAGACCGTCGCCTACCTCATCCTGTGGAACTCCTTCCACGACGCCCGCCTCGGGTTCGGCTCAGCGCAGTCGGTGATCCTCATGCTGGTGACGGCGGCGCTGGCGTTCGTGGTGACGAGGCTGCGCAGGCGCGGCGAGCTGGCGGTGCACCAATGAGAAGGACCTTCCTCTGGGCGACCGTCGCGTTCATGCTCGTGCCGCTCTACGTACTGACGGTCAACGCGTTCAAGGGCCAGCAGCACATCCTGGCCGACTCGTTCGGCCTCGGCGGGCTCACGCTCGAACCGCTGGGCAGGGCACTGACGAACCCGCAGTTCAACGTGGTCAAGGGGTACGCGGTCACGTTGTTGTTCGTGGTCGCGGTCAACGTGTTGTCGGTGCTGCTGGCCGCCCCCGCCGCGTACGTGATCGCGCGTAGCCCCAAGCGCAGGTTCCGGATCCTGATGTTGTTCTTCCTGGCCGGGACGTTCATCCCGGGCCAGGTGCTGGTCATCCCGGTCGTGTACGTGCTCAAGACCCTCGGCCTGATGGGCACCATCCGGGGGTTCGTCCTGTTCGAGACCGTGTTAACGCTACCTTTCTCGATCTTCCTGTACGCCGGCTACATCGCCACCATCCCAGCCGTGCTCGACCAGGCGGCGGCCGTGGACGGGGCGGGGCGGCTACGGACGTTCTGGCGGATCGTCTTCCCGCTGATGCGGCCCGCGGTCGCCACGATGGTCATCCTCAACACCTTCTCGGTGTGGAACGACTTCGTGAACCCGCAGATCATCCTCGGCCCCGGCAGCGGCCTCTACACGGTGACGACCGGCGTATACGCGGCGGTCAGCCAGTACTCCACCGACTACACGGTGGTCTTCCCGACGCTGCTGCTCGCCATCGCTCCCCTGCTCGTCTTCTTCGTCTTCATGCAACGGCACATCATCAGCGGCCTCACCACAGGTGCGACGAAAGGTTGAAGATGCGGGAAATCCACGCGACCGTCCCGCTCGGCGAGCCGCCGGCCTGGGCGGTGCTCGAGCGCAGGCTGTTCGACACGCTCGACGAGGCCTGGCGGGCCTTCGCGGCCCGCTACTGCGGGCCCGACGGGCGGCTCATCTACCACGGCCCCGCCGCCGACAGGGACGGCGCCGACGACTTCTACGAGGCGTTCTTCAACTGGCCGGCGCTCTACCAGCTGGGCGGTGCCGACGACCTGCTCGACCAGGCCAAGCACCACTGGGAGGGCGTCACCGCGCAGCTCACGGAGCTGGGCTACCTGGTGGACGAGTTCGAGCGCGGCTACGACTGGTTCCACCAGGGCGAGTCGCTGCTGCTGCTCTACGGCATCTGCGCCGCCGACCCGCGCGACGAACGTTTCCGCGACCGTGCGTACCGCTTCGCCGACCTGTACCTGCCCGGCTC
Source organism: Nonomuraea sp. 3N208 (assembly GCF_052245935.1). NCBI lineage: Bacteria > Bacillati > Actinomycetota > Actinomycetes > Streptosporangiales > Streptosporangiaceae > Nonomuraea > Nonomuraea sp. 3N208. The sequence continues at coordinate 117,506 of NZ_JBQQBR010000023.1, forward strand.
GGCGAACTACGACGCCGAGCACGACATCATCCGCGCTCCGCACAACGGCGCCGGCGGCCCCCGCTACGGACTGCAGTGGGAATGGGCGTCCTACCACACGGACCTGGTCAGCATGCGGCCGTACGGGCTGCCGTTACGCGACCTGCCGGGCATCACCGAGTGGAAGGACCTCGGTGACCCGCACAACGCCGCTCGCATGGGCGCGGCGATGAGCGAGCGCCTCGGCCGCGGTGACGTGGCCGTCAACCTGGCCGCGACCAGCCTGGCCGTCAACGCCTGGCTGTACGAAGGCGACGATCGCTACCGCGACTGGGCCCTGCGGTACATCGGCGCCTGGCAGCGGCGGGCCACGGCCAACAACGGGATCCTGCCCGACAACGTGGGCCCGTCGGGCGTGGTCGGCGAGCTGCACGGCGGCCGCTGGTACGGCGGCAACTACGGCTGGCAGTGGCCGCACGGCCTCTACAGCGTGGGCGCCGCCGCCGCGATCGCCGCGGTGAACGCGCACCTGCTGACCGGCGACGACGACGCGCTGGCCATCGGCCGTGACTCCCTGGAGACCGTGTACGGCCGAGCGATCCAGGCCAGCGTCACCGAGACCGACATGAGCATCAGCGACCGCTGGCTGGCCGAGCTGGGCGACGAGGCGGGCAAGCCGACCATGCTGGTGCCCAACCGGCACGACGACCAGGGCTGGTTCGACTTCCAGCCGCCGCAGCTGGGCCTGCCGGTCTGGCTCTGGCACGCCTCGCTGGGGCGCGGGGACGCCGCCAGGATCGACCGGCTGCGGGCCGCCGCCGGCTACGACTGGGCCACGGTGCGGCCGTTCCGTAACAAGGAGGAGGCCGGGCACGAGGCGCCCTGGCTGGAGTTCCTGCGCGGCGCCAACCCCGGCTTCCCCGAAGCGATGCTGACCACCGCGCTCGGGCAGGTGCGGCGGCGGATGGCACTCATCGAGGCCGACGCCGCCGACCCGGCCGCCATCCATGTGCACCACTGGCAGCGGCTCAACCCGGTGGTCACCGAGGCGCTACTGCAGCTGGTCACCGGCACCCCGCAGGTGCTCTACAACGGCGGACTGCTGCCTGCCCGGCTGGCGTACTTCGACGCCGACCGCCACCGCCCGGGCCTGCCGCCGGACGTGGCCGCGCTGGTCGACTCGGTACGGCCCGGCGGCGTCCGCGTCGAGCTGGCCAACCTGGGCCTGACCCGCACCCGCCGGGTGGTGGTGCAGGGGGGCGCGTTCGGCGAGCACCGCATCGACCACGTGATCGCCTCCCAGTCCGGCGACGGCGACTACCCGGGCGACCCGCGTTCCTACACCTCTCCCCCGATCACCGAGACCGAGCGGGAGGTGACGGTGGGCGGGCCGCGGCTGCTCGTGGAGCTGCCGCCCGGCCGCCGCATCCGGCTCGACCTGCACACGACCGCGCGCGTCCGCACGCCGTCGCACCAGCACTACTGAGCCCGCCCGCACTACTGAGTCGCACCCGCACTAGTGAGTCGCACAGCACTACTGAGGAGATACATGGACGACGCCATCTGGGATCTGCCTGTTCGCGGGTCGCTGCCCGCCGAGCCCGATCCCGCCCTCGTGGAGGGGCTGTCACGGATCAGCTCGGCCACCGCCTGCGCCAAGCTGCACGCCCAGGGCATCCGGCGGACCTTCATCGAGGGACCGCGTCCCCTCGCCCCAGGCCAGAAGATCGCCGGCCGGGTCCGCACTCTGCAGTTCATGCCGCAGCGCGAGGACATCGCCTCCGGGCTCGGCCAGGAGTACGTGGAGCGGCACACCGCGCTGTGGGCCGTGCTGGAGCGGATCGAGCCCGGCGACGTGCTGGTCGTGCAGGCGTATGGCAGCGCGTACACCGGCTGCTTCGGCGACATGCTGGTGCGCTACTTCAAGCGCAAGGGCGGCGCGGGCATCGTCGTGGACGGCCGGATCAGGGACCTGCCCCGGGTGCGCGGGCTGAACGTGCCGATCTGGTGCACGGGAGCCACGCCGCACTACGCCTCGCAGGCCGAGTTGTTCCCGTGGGCGTACGACGTGCCCGTGGCGGTCGGCGGGACGCTCGCGCTGCCCGGCGACCTGGTCGTGGCCGACGACGACGGACCCGTCGTGGTGCCGCGCCGGCGTGCCCAGTCGGTGTTGGAGGCGGCGGCCGACCACGAGCAGTGGGAGCGCTACAGCCGGGCCCGCATCGAGGAGGGCGGCGCCCTGTCGGACTACTACCCACTCACCCCCGAGACCCGCGCCGAGTACGAGCGGTGGCGGGAAGTTAAGGAGAGCCAGTGATCCTCAGGTCCTTGGGCGCGATCGTCTTACTCCTGGGTGGGGTGACGACCCCCACGCCGGCGGCCAGGCCCTCGTGCGACTATTACGTCTCCCCCGCGGGAAGCGAGCGGGGCGACGGCAGCGCCCAGCGCCCGTGGCAGTCCGTCGAGCAGGCCCGCGACGAGCTGCGCACGATGAAGCGGCAGCAGAAGTGCGACATCGTCGTCAACCTCAAGGCCGGCGACTACGTCGTGGACAAGACCATCACCTTCACCGAGGCAGACTCCGGCGAGAACGGCCACAAGATCATCTACCGGAGCGCCGACGGCCCCGGCAAGGCCCGCCTGCTCGGCGCCAAGCCTCTGACCGGCTGGCAGAAGCACACCGACACCATCTACAAGACCAAGATCGACCGGGCCTTCTACACACTCTTCGAGGACGGCAAGCGCGCCACGACCGCCCGTCACCCGAACCGGACGAGCGACGACCTCTGGTCGCCTTACCTGTTCTCCGTGCTGGGCGAGCCGGAGAAGGAGGCGGTGCGCCAGTGGTTGTACTTCAAGCCGGAGGACGTGCCGAAGGAGTGGGACGCCGACTTCGACCGCAACTCCCAGATCGTGGTCTGGTCGGGCGGTTCATGGAGCTGGTTCACCGACACCGTGCCGCTGGGCGGCGCCGACTTCCGCAAGAACTTCTTCACGCTCAACCACTGGGCCCGCTACTCGTTCGTCAACAGCCGCAGCGGCTCGCGGTACTTCCTGCAGAACACGCTGCGCTTCCTGGACCAGCCGGGCGAGTACTACTTCGACTTCGCGAACAGCGAGGTGTACTACTGGCCGCGTACCTCGATCGACAAGGTCATGGCCCCCACCGTGAAGACCATCATCTCGCTGGCCGGGTCCTCCCCCGACCGGCGCGTGCAGAACGTCGCCTTCGACGGGCTGGCGTTGCAGTACTCCGACTTCGTGGACTGGTATCGGGCCGGGTGGATCAGCGAGGGCGACTCCGGCTACGAGCACAAGTATCCGGTCTACGACCGGCAGATCGAGATGCCGCGCAATCGGTTCGGCATGATCACGCTGACCAACACCAGGGACATCGACCTGACCAGGCTGCGGCTGTCCGACAGCGGCTTCATGGGCGTCTACATGTTGTTCGCGAACGAGCGCGTCAAGGTGTCCGACAGCCTGCTGGAGAACATCGGCGCCGACGGCATCAAGGTCGAGGGCGGATATCCGGGCGAGGGCGACATTTCCGGACAACACACGATCTCCAATAACTACATCTCCCACGTCGGCGAGTTGGTCCCCGGCGACGCGGCCGGCATCGAGCTGCTGAGCACCGGCAACAACGTGGTCAGCAACATCGTCGTCAAGCACAGCGCCCGCTACGGCATCAGCCTCGAGGTCCGTCCCGAGGTCAAGGACGAGGACAACTACGCGCGCAACAACCGGTTCTCCTACATCCGCATCGAGGAGGCGGGGCTGGACAGCGGGGACATGGGCGCCTTCTACACCTACGGCGTCTCCAACTCCGATCCGCACCCGATCGACAACCACGTCTCGCAGATGGTGATCGGCGACGTCATCAACGACCCCGGCGGCGCGATGCCGGACAGCGGGACCCGCGGGGTGCACATGGACGCCGGCGGCTGCGGGTTCTCGTTCGAGAACATCGAGGTCGGCAAGGTCAGCGACGACAAGTACCAGAGCTACCAGTGCAACGAGGTCAAGAACGCCAACTGGGCCGCCGGCTTCGACGCCTCGAAGATGGAGTACGACAAGATCGGCGTGACGAGCGCGTTCCCGTACCCTCTTCCTGGAGCGGCACAATGAAGGCCCTGGGCGGGGTGGCGGTGCTGCTGGCGGCGCTCGTCGTCACTCCCGCGGCCGACGCGGCGGCGCCCTGCAAGCCCATCGAGTTCCACGTCTCGCCGTCCGGGAGCGACCGCGGCGACGGCAGTGCCCAACGGCCGTGGAAGTCCGTCGAGCAGGCCCGTGACCAGCTGCGGACGAAGAAACGGCAGCAGAACTGCGACATCGTGGTCAACCTCAAGGCCGGCGACTACGTGGTGGACAAGACCATCGCGTTCGCCGAGGCCGACTCGGGTGAGAACGGCCACAAGATCATCTATCGGAGCGCGGACGGCCCCGGCAAGGCCCGCCTGCTCGGCGCCAAGCCGGTCACCGGCTGGCAGAAGCACAACGACACCATCTACAAGGCCAAGGTGGACCGGAGCTTCTACACGCTCTTCGAGGACGGCAAGCGCGCCACCACGGCCCGCTACCCGAACCGCAGGTCCGACGAGGAGTGGGCGCCGTACCTCACCTCCGTGCTCAAGGAGCCGGAGAAGGAGGCCGTACAGCAGTGGATCTACTCCAACCCCGGCGACTGGGACAAGAGCTGGGACGTCAGCAACGCTCAGGTAGTGGTCTGGTCGGGCGGCTCGTGGAGCTGGTTCACCGACACCGTCCCCATCAAGAACCCGTCGTGGAACGACGACCAGATCACCCTCGCCCACTGGACGCGGTACGCCATGGTCAACAGCCGCGGCGGCTCCCGCTACTTCCTGCAGAACTCGCTGGACTTCCTCGACCAGCCCGGCGAGTACTACCTGGACTTCGCCAAGGGCGAGCTGTACTACTGGCCGCGCACCTCGATCGACAAGGTCATGGCCCCGACCGTGAAGACGCTGATCTCACTGAGCGGGAGCAGGAACCTGGCCTTCGACGGCCTGGCGCTGCAGTACAGCGACTTCGTCGGCTGGTACAGGAACGGCTGGATCAGCGCCGGCGACGCCGGCGAGCCGCACAAGTACCCGCAGTACGACCGGCAGATCGAGATGCCGCGCAACCGGTTCGGCGCGGTCACGCTCACCAACACCCGCGACATCGACCTGACCAGGCTGCACATCGCCGACACCGGCTTCACGGCGGTATACCTGCTGTTCGCCAACGAGCGGGTCAGGGTGTCCGACAGCCTGCTGGAGAACATCGGCGCCGACGGCATCAAGGTCGAGGGCGGCTACCCCGGTGAAGGCGATATCTCCGGACAGCACACCTTCACGAATAACTACATCCATCACATCGGCGAACTGGTGCCGGGTGACGCGGCCGGGGTCGAGCTCATGAACACCGGCAACAACGAGGTCAGCCACACTGTCGTCAAGCACAGCGCCCGGTACGGCATCAGCCTCGAGGTCCGCCCCGAGGTCGCCGACGGCGACGGGTACGCGCACGGCAACGTGTTCAAGTACCTCCGCATCGAGCAGGCGGGGCTGGACAGCGGCGACATGGGGGCGTTCTACACCTACGGCGTCTCCAACCTCGACCCGCACCCGATCACCAACCACGTGTCGCAGGTCGTGATCGGGGACGTCATCCCGGACACCTCCATGCCCGACAGCGGCACCCGCGGGGTGCACATGGACGCCGGCGGCTGCGGGTTCTCGTTCGAGAACATCGAGGTCGGCAAGGTGACCGACGACAAGTACCAGAGCTACCAGTGCAACGAGGTCAAGAACGCCAACTGGGCGGCCGGCTTCGACGCCACCAAAATGGAGTACGACAAGATCGGCGTGACCAACGCCTTCCCCTATCCGATCCCCGACTAGCCACCCGAGGACGAGGCGCCGCGCCCACCGGCCCGGCGCCCCGGCCACCAGGCCGAGGAGCCCGACACCCATCTACCAGGCGGATGGGCCGGGTCCCCGCCGCTCCACTCGATACCCCGCACGCGCGCCATCCCCACCGCCTGCAATCCAGGGAGCATCGTGGACGATCTCACCCGCCGTGGTTTCCTCCTCCTGGGCGCCACCGCCACACTCGCCGTCGCCGACTCCCCCGCGGCCGCCACCGCAGCACGGGCGGGTCTCTGGACCGGCACCGCCGCGGACCCTGGAGCCGGCTGGTTCGCCCAGCCACGGCGGGCCGTACGGCCCATGGTGCGGTGGTGGTGGCCGGACGCCCACGTCGACCCCGCCGAGATCCGGCGGGAGGTCGACCAGCTCGCCGACGCCGGGTTCGGCGGCGCGGAGATCGCGGCGGTGCACCACAGCATCCGCGACAAGTCCGTGCTCGACCCGGCCAGGCACGGCTGGGGCACACCCGCATGGAACGCCGGCGTCGAGGCCGCGCTCGACCAGGCGGCCAGGCGCGGCCTCACGATCGACCTCACCATCGGCCCGTCCTGGCCGGCGGCCGTCCCCACGATCACGCCCGAGAGTGAGGCGGCGGTCAAGGAGCTGGCCTACGGCTCGGTCACGGTGTCGGGCGGCGCCACGTACGCGGGCGAGGCGCCGCCTCCTGCCGTGGCCGGGCATCCGGCGCGCAAGCTTCTCCTCGTCCAGGCGGCCAGGATCGAGCCGGCGAACTCCACCCGCGACGAGACCGGCCTCGACCCCGCCTCCGTGGTCGAGGTGACCGTGGACGGCGGGCAGGTCAGCTGGACCGCGCCGGCCGATGGCGAGTGGATGCTGATCGCCTATTGGGAGCGCGGGTCGGGGCAGCGTCCGGAGTCCGGGCCGCACACCGCGCCGGAAGCGTACGTGGTGGACCACTTCAGCCAGTCGGGCACCCAGGCGGTCATCGACTACTGGGAGTCCACGCTGCTCACCCCTGCCGTCCGGAGGCTGCTGAAACGTTCGGGCGGCGCGTTGTTCGAGGACTCCATCGAGATCGAGACCGACGCCCTGCCGTGGACGCCCGGGCTGCTCGCCGAATTCGAGCGGCGCCGGGGCTACGATCTGGCGCCCTTCCTGCCGGTGATCGTGCTCGCGAGCGAGGACCCGGTCTTCTCGTACGGGGCCGTGCTGACCAGGCACGCGCGCAAGGACTACTGGGACACGGTCTCCGAGCTGTTCAACGAGAACCATTTCACGATGCTGCGCGACTGGGCCCACTCGATCGGGCTGGAGCTGCGGGCGCAGCCGTACGGGCTGCAGACGGACGCCATCGCCGCGGCGGCGATCATCGACGTGCCCGAGGGCGAATCGCTCGGGTTCAAGAACCTCGACGACTACCGGTGCCTGGCGGGCGGCCGGGACCTCGCCGGGCGGGAGGTGATGTCCTGCGAGGCAGGGGCGTACCAGGGCGGGGCGTACACCACCACCTGGAAGAAGCTGCTGCGCACCATGGGCGGCGCGTACGCGGCGGGGCTCAACCAGACCGTGCTGCACGGTTTCTCCTACGCCGACGCACCCGGCGCGGCCTGGCCCGGTTTCGCGGCCTTCACCCCGTACAACGGGACGGCGGGCTATGCGGAGTCCTGGGGACCGCGCCAGCCGACCTGGCGCCACATGGCCGACCTATCTGGATATTTCGCCCGAGTGCATGCCGTCATGCGGGCGGGCACGCCCCGCGCCGACGTGGCGGTCCTGCGGCAGACCGGTTACACAAAGACTGGCATCGGCGCCTCCTGGTTCACCGCGAGCGGCGTGCCTCTCGGCTGGACCCACCAGTTCATCAGCGCTCCCCTGCTCGGCCTGCCCGCCGCCAAGGTCGCGCGCGGGCGGCTGGCGCCGGACGGGCCGGCGTACAAGGCGTTGTTCGTCGAGGGCGACAAGTTCTACGCGGGCGAACGCACGATGACCGTCGACGTGGCGCGACGGCTCCTGGAGTATGCGGGGGCGGGACTGCCCATCGTGCTACAGGGCGACTGGCGGGCCGCCTCGGTGCCCGGCGTTGCCCAGGCCAGCGAGAACGAGCAGCTCAGGACCCTGATCGGTGAGTTGCTGAGCCGGCCGTCCGTGCGCATGGTCGCCACCCAGGCCGACGTCCCCGCCGCGCTCGACGCGCTCGGTGTGCGCCCCGACGTCCGGTACGCCACCGCGTCCACCCTTCTCACGGCCCGCCGCGTAGCCGGCGACGTCGACTACTACTACCTGTGCAACGGCAAACACGTCGAGAATCCCAAGCCGCCTCTGGCCCCCATCGACCACGACGTCACGCTGGCCCGCACGGCCCGGGACGGGGTGCCGTACCTGCTGGACCCGTGGACGGGGCGGGTCCAGCGGGCGGCGCTCTACACGGCGGACGGCGTGGGGATCCGGCTGCGGGTGGCGCTGCGGCCGGGCGAGTCGATGGTCGTGGCCATCGGCCGTCCCGGCCTGTTCGGGACCTCGGCGCGGACGGCGCCGCACGTGGTCGCGACGGACGCCGACCTGGTCAGGTACGACGGGGGCACTCTGGTGGTGCGCGCCTCCCGCGCGGGGACGTACACGACCACGCTGTCCGACGGCCGGACCGTCACCTCCGTCCTCGGGCCGGTGCCCGAGCCGGTGGTGCTGTCGTCGTGGCGCTTGGAGGTGGCGGACTGGCGGCCCGAGGGCACGGTCACGCAGCGGGTGGATCTCGACCGGCTCATGCCCTGGTCGGACATTCCCGAGCTGGCTGACGTGTCAGGTATCGGCGTCTACACCACAGACGTCCATGTGGACGGCGGGGCCTATCTGGAGCTCGGCGAGGTGACCGACACCTGCCGGGTGCTCGTGAACGGCCGCCGCCTGGACCCCGTGAACCAGCTCAATCCGGTCGTCGACCTCGGGCGCGGCGTCAAGACTCTTCAGGTGGAGGTGGCGACGCCGCTCGGCAACCGGCTCAGGGTGGCGGATCCGGCGGTGTACGGCGGGCTGGCCCGCCAGCCGTACGGGCTACTCGGGCCCGTACGGCTCGTGCCGTATGGGGAGGCCCGCGTACGCGAAGCCGGGCCGTGAGCCGGGTCGCGGCGGACACTCGTCGCCTACCCGGGGCCCGGTCCACCACGCCCCCGGCGCTTAGCGAGTCGTTAGCGCTGCCTGGCAGGGTCGGCGGGTGATATATACGCGGATCCTCGCCCGCGCGGGCACGGCGTTAGCCCTGGTCATGCCGCTCTGCACCGGGACGGTGGCGGCGTCGGCCGCGGCAGGCGAGACAATCTTCACGGAGCATTTCAGCAACCCCGCGGGCGGACTGCCGCCCGGATGGACCGGCAGCGGCAAGATCGTCACCGACACCGGATACGGCGAGCCGCGATCGCTGCGCATCGACGACACCTCGACCACCGCCTACGCAGGCGCGCGGAGCAAGCTGATCGCGGTCAAGCCCGAGTCCTACTACGACCTGACCCTGTACACCCACACCGACCACGCCGGCGACGGCGGTGTCATCCGGGTCATCGTCGAGCAGTTCGCCACCACGCCGAGCCAGCCGGTGGGCGACCGCATCGGACTGCGATGGCTGGACATCCCGGCGACCCGGACCTGGCGGCTCAACACGCTGAACTTCACCACCGCCGGCCGCGCCGCCTCGATCAGGATCGGACTGTACCCGGCCTACGTCGGGGTTGAGCATCAGGGCCGGGCCTGGTTCGACGAGCCGACGGTCACGACGGCCGCGAGCGCGACTGACCCGTTGCTGGACGCGACCGGCGACCGCGTGGCCGTCTCCTCGGTGGTCGACGACCCCCAGCCGCTGTCCCCCGGGATCTTCTGGAAGAGGATGCCCGAGGCCCCGGCCGACCCGGCGGTCAGCGAACGGTCGCTGTGGTCCTATCCGCTGCTGCGCCGTCACTTCCTGGCCCTGAACCTGGCCATGCCCCGGGTGGTCAAGGCCGCACACGACACCATGGAAGCCAACGCGCTGGACACATCGAAGTACGTCCAGGCGCCCAAAACCGGCGAAGTGATCACACCAGAGGCGCAGCGCGTGGTCGCCGAGGACATCAGATACCGCCCGATCGTCAGCCCGCACCCGTACAACACCGGAAAATACACCCCGGTCTACTATCCGCGCCGGATGCAGGACTACCTCGCCGACGACGTGGAGGAGTCCCTGCTGCCCGTCATGACGCTGACCGGAGACCCCGCCTTCACCGCGCGAGCCGGGGAGCTTCTGGCGTTCCTGCGCTATTCGCAGTGGACGGCCGACGGCGACAACGACTTCAACCGGCTGGAATATCCGGCAGAGTTCACCGCCACCCCGGGCTACCGGGGCGGCTGGGACTCGATGTTCAACTGGAGGTGGCTGGACGCCTACGGCTACACCTGGAAGCTGCACGAGCCCGACCACCACGTCAACGCCGATGTCGCCAAGGCGATGGTGCGCGCCTTCGAGCTCACCGGCGATCGGACCGGGCTGGACGCCGCCACCGAGTTCGTGAACCACCAGATCCCGCGCTACGGCTGGCACACCGGCTTGTGGCAGGGCAAGCGCTACTACTGGACCGAGTACAACCCCTCGGGCGGGACCAACCCCAAGCTGGACGCCACCGACAACGTCCAGGCGTTGGTCGCGCGGGCCGCGGCCATGGTGGGTTACCACCGGCAGGACCGGCGAATGCTGGAGTACGCCCGCGGCCTGCTGTGGTACTGCGTCCGCGAGTGGGTCTCCGACGGGCGCTGGTACTACGACGGCGCGGAGAACCCGATGAACCAGCGCGCCTCCGTCTCCCACGACATGGCGGTGCTGATCCCGTTGCTCGACACCACCGCCTACCTGCTCAAGGCCGGCATAGGACTGGACGACGCACTGCCGGCGCTGACCCGGGCGTATGAGTACTACCAGGAGCCGCGAGTGCACGAGGTCGGCAAGCCGCCGTTCCGGGCGGCGCCGTTCAACCGGATCCACGACGGGCAGGGCGCCAAGCTCGCCCCGGAGTGGGACGGCGAGGCCTGGAAGGTGACCGCCTTCTTCACCGCGAACCGGGCCGGCACCGGGCTGACGGTCGCCGACATCCCGCCGACGCTGTCTCCGGCCGGGTCCCTCACCGGGGAATTCCCGGTAACGGTGACCAAGCTGATCCCACCGCAGAGCGCCACCGGCGAGTGGACCGCCGAAGAGCACACCTTCACCACCACCCCCGACCAGTTGCGGGCCGGGGTGGCCACCGGGCTCAGCGTCCAGCCGGGCGATCTGTTCCGGCTGAGTTATCTGGTGCCAGGCGAGCCTGGTTCGTGGATCTCGATTCCGACCGCGGCGTTCAGCTTCCAGCTCGGCGGCGAGACGCGCACCGTGCGGACCACTGTGCCCAGCCCGGCGTTCCCCACCGTGGTGACCGCGGACACCTACATCAGCATGGCGAGCAGGCTGTCGTTGCCCCGGCAGGCGTCCTTAGCGATTGGTTAGCGGCACTTCGTACGCTCACGCCGTCTCGAGTGATGAGAGGGCCTGAGCATGAGCACTTTCGGCAAACGAGGGTTAAGACATCTAGCGATCTTATCGGTGCCCGCGCGGTCCCCCGCCTGCTCCGCGGCCCGTAGGCCGTCGTGCAGGATCACGGTCAGCTCGTCATATCGTCCTCGGATGTCAAGATAGGTCGTGGCGCGTTGCGCCAGGGACCAGGCCACCTGCGGGAATCCCTGATCGGCTGCCTGCCGGACGGCCGCGCCGAGAAGGTGCGCCTCCTCGCCGAACCAGGTCATGGGGTCCAGCGCGGCGGCCTGACGCGTCGTGGCGGGGACCCGCCACTCCGGCTCCGGCTCGGGGTCGAGGCCGTACCAGTGCGGGAGGCGGGCGTCTGCGGCGGCGGCCACATCGTGCCAACCGTGTAGCGCCCTCCCCAACGCGGCCTGTCGTTCCTGCTCGGGCTCCTCCTGGACGGCGAGTTCGCGTGCGACGAGATAGACGAGGTCGTGCAGCCGGTAGCGGGGGCCCGTGATCCCTCTGCCCACGTGCTCGACCAGGTGGACCTCGACCAGGTCGTCGAGCAGCCGGTCGGCCGCCTCGCCTCCCCCGTCCAGCAGTGCGGCGGCGGTCCAGCCGGTGAATTCGGGGGTGGCCGGCAATCCGAGCCGGCGAAACAGCCTCCGCTGCCCAGTGCCGAGCTGCCGGTAGCTCAAGGCGATGCTGGCGCGTACCGCGACGTCGCCGGCCTCCAGCCAGTCGAGGCGGTCCCTGCCGAGTTGGGCGGCCAGGTCGGCGAGTCGTGTCCGCGGGCGGTGGCGCAGCCGGGCGGCCGCGACGCGCAGCGCCAACGGGAGCCCGCCGCAATGAGCCACGAGCTCGGCCGCCGCCTCCGGTTCGGCCTCGGCTCTGTCGTCGTCGAGCAGCCCGCGCAGCAGGTCCAGGCTCTCGTCGGTGCTGAGGACGTCCAGTGGCACGGGACGTACGTCCTCGATTCCGGCAAGGCGGCGGCGGCTGGTCAGCAGCACGGCGCAGCGGGGGTCCGCGGGCAGCAGAGGACGCAGTTGTCTCTCGTCGGCCACGTCGTCGAGCACCACCAGCACCCGCCGATCGCTGAGCACATCGCGGTACAACTCCGCCCGCTCATCGAGACCACGCGGCAAGTCCCCGGGAGCGATGCCCAGCGCGCGGAGAAAGCGCGCGAGCGCGGCGCCGGGATCCGTGGGGTGCGGAGACGTACCGTGCAGGCGGAGGTAGAGCTGCCCGCCCGGGTAACTGTCGCGCACAAGATGCGCCACGTGGACCGCGAAAGCGGACTTGCCCACTCCCCCGGCCCCGGTCACCGCGACGATCGGCGGCGCCGTCCGGTCCGCGCCGCCGGTGAGCACCTCCGCCGCCTCGGCGGCAAGCGCCTCCCTGCCGATGAAGGCGGCCGGCGCCGGCGGAAGGCGGCGCGGCACGCCCCGGCGGGACGGCCGTCCCTCGACGCTGGGCCGCAATCCGGCCTCGGCGCGCAGGATCCCCGCATGGATCGCCCGCAGCGCCTCGGACGGTTCGAGCCCCAGCTCCTCCACAAGCAGGTGGTGGCCCTGCCGGTAGACCTCCAGCGCCTCCGGTGCGCGTCCCGCGCGGGCCAGCGCCGTCATCAGGTGCCCCCGCAGGCTCTCGCGCAGCGGGTGCCGGGCGACCAGCGCACCCAGCTCATTGAGGAGCTCCACCGACCGGCCGAGTGCCAGGTCGGCGGCGATGCGCTCCTCGACGGCGGCAAGCCGCAGCTCGTCGATGCGGCCGGCGGCCTCCCGCACGGCGGACAGCCCGATGTCGGCGAACGGCTCCCCCCGCCACAGGCTCAGGGCCTGGCGTAACGTGGCCGCGCCCGCCTCGGTGCGTCCCGCGCCGATCAGCCGTCGCCCTGCGGCGACCTGCTCACGGAAGCGGTCGAGGTCGCGGGCACCAGGCGCGATGTCCAACAGGTAGCCGGGAGAACGCGTCTTGATGGCGTTCCTGCCAAGCCCGCGCCGGAGCCCGGAGAGGAGGCCCTGGAGCTGGACGCGGGCGGAGGGCGGCGGGCTTCCCTCCCACAGCCGGTCGATCAGCCCCTCCATGGAGATCACCTCGCCCGGTCGCAGGAGGAGCAGCGCCAGAACGGCCCGGGCCTGAGGTGGGCCGAGAGTGAGCGGCGTCCCGTCAAAGTCGACCTGCACCGGCCCGAGCACGCGGAAGAAGAACTGCGGCTGCTCCCCCATGGCGGAATCCTCCAGAGCTGCGAATCTCAGCCGAAATTCGATGCCCGAGCCCTGCGGATGTCAGAGTTTCGCCGCGTTCTCCTGCTTGACGTCAATCCGCATCGCGCCCGCCGGGCGACACGCCGTCATCATGATGGCGGCTCGCCGCCCATTCAAGGCGTCAGTGCGGCGACTGTTCAGAAGTTGTTCATCGCGATCGCGGTCGAGTACGGTCGCAGCGGCGCCGCCCCCACCGGACCGTGCACGAGCCCCGGCCGGTTGGGCGTGCCCGTCGTATGCGTGCGGACGTACCTGGCCTCGACCTTGACCACGAAGGTCCTGGTGCATCCGTTGCCCACCTGAACAGGCACGTTGTCGATGCGCCTGTTGACCTTCAAGTGATGGATCACGCCGGGAATCGAGATGCGGTCCTTGGCGGTCCGCACCGTCGTACAGGCCTTCCCATCCTTGTTGATCTGCATCACGACCAGCGTGGTCTCCACGACGAACGGATCCATGCCGCCGGAGCTGGAGCTGAACTGGGTGCCGTGGAAGGCGTCGATGCTGCGTGCCTTGGGGTCAGCGGTCCACTGCGCGCGCAGCACCGTCGCCGTCCTGCCACCGCATCCCGCCGCCTGCGACGGTGTGTTGCACAGATAGGCGTCCTTGCCCTGGTACCACTCGGCGGCGCCGGCCTCGTCCTGGTTGGCCATGCGCAACACGGTGGCGGCGGGGTCCTCAACGATGTTCATCCACCGCTCAGGGGACTTGATCATGCCTCCGCCCAGCCCCCACAGCACGCAGCTGTACGTGCCGTCTGCAGGCGGCTTGAACAGCCACAACACCGACACGGCCCGCTTGACCCCCGCCCCGCCCTCATGGTTGCGGGTGGTCATGGCCGACCTGCTCGGATACGCCTGGGTCGAGGTCGGCTCGCCGGCGGAGCAGGTGATCCACGCCGACTGCAGCATGTCCACCCGTGCGTCCTTGCCGACCGCCTCGCCGAACGCCTTGGCCCCCGTGTACATGGCGTAGAACAACTTGGGCCGCCCCTTGTGCAACCTCAGCCCGTCGAGCCGGAGCACGGGGTACGCCTTGCCGTCCGTCCCCAGCCGCTCGCGCAGGACCGTGTGCGTCTCCGTGTGCGGCCCGCTCGCGACGACACCTGCGGCTTCTTCGGCCGCGGCGGAAGGAGCCCCTGTCAATGCGAACAGCATGGTCGCGACCACGAAGGTCGCCGCCGGCTGGATCCGGTGACGCATGAACACTCCGAACTTCTAGAGATCGATGGAGCCGGGATTCCACATCCGGCCCGCCGCATAGGGGGCATCACGTTGCCACGAGGCGCTAAGGATCCGCTAAGCGCCTCCGATCGCATGGCATTCCTCGGCTCGGTAGAGCTCGGCGGCCTCGGCATCTCCAAGGTCGTCGCTGACGACGGCCAAGGCGCGCGTGGTGGCGTCGATCCTCGACGGCACGTTCAGCTGCCGCCAGATGGCGAGCGCCTCCAGGTAGGAGGCCATGGCTGCCTGATGGTCCCCACGGTCGTGGGCCAGCCGGGCGACCGTGGACAGCGCTCTCGCGACGTTCCATGGATTGTCCTGGGTACGCGCCTGCTCCAGCTCGGCGCGCGCCAGCCGCTCGGCCTCGTCGAATCTGCTGTTGGCCGCGTACACGAGCGCGATGTCGCTGCTGGCCAGGGCGTTCTCCCCCAGCTGGAACCTCCGTATGACCGCGCGGGCCCGAGCGATGCACTCCGCGGCATCGTGGAGCCGGCGCCGCTTGAAGTAGCTCAGCCCGAGGCTCTTCACCGTCCACAGCTCGGACATCCAGGCACCGCACGCCGCGAACGCCGCCCTGGCCTCCTCGAACAGCGGCAGATAGCCGCCGCTCAGCCCGGCGTTGCGCCGGGCGAAGATCAGGTCGTACGCGGCCCAGCCCACCGCCATCGGGTCGCCGCTCCGGCGCGCCTCCTCCAGCGCCTTGGTCCGCTCGGTCACCTCGGGATCGCCGGTGCGGCCTTCGTCGTCGAACACCGGCACCTCGCCGGGCGGCAGCTTGCCGTACGCCACCAGGGCCCGCTCGGCGTTGGCGAGGGCGGCGTCGTACCTGTCCCTGCTGCTTTCCACGTCGGCGAGCAGCCCAAGCATGCTGGCGCTGCCCAGCCGGTCCCCTGCCTGCTCGGCCGCTCGTAGACCGTCCCGTAGGACATCGAACCATTCGTCGTACCTGCCCCGGATGTCGAAGTAGGCGGAGACGCGCTGCGCCAGCGGCCACGCCACCTGCGGGAACCCCTCGTCGGCCGCCTGCCGCACGACACCGCCCAGCAGGTACGCCTCCTCATCGAACCAGGCCAGCGCGTTGGCCTCGACAGCGGCGCGGTTCGCCGCCGGAACGCGCCACCCCGGGGCCGGCGCCGGGTCAAGGTCGTACCAGTGCGGAAGCCTTCCGTCGGCGACCGCGGCCAGGTCGTGCCAGCCGTGCAGCACCCTGCCCAACGCGGCCCGCCGTTCGCCGGACGGCTCCTCCTCGGCGGCCAGCTCGCCGGCCGCCAGGTGGATGAGATCGTGCAGCTGGTAGCGAGGGCCGGTGACACCGTGGCGGGCGGGTTCGACCAGGTGGACAGCGACAAGCTCGTCGAGTAATCGTTCGGCCGCCCCCAGGTCAGTGTCCAACAGGGCCGCGGCCGTCCAGCCCTCGAACTCGGGCGTCGCCGACAGCCCGAGCCGGCGGAACAGCCGCCTCCTCTGCCCGTCGAGCTGGCTGTAGCTGAGCGCGATGCTGGCGCGGACCGCGACGTCACCGACCTCCAGCCAGTCCAGCCGGTCACGGCCGAGCCGGACAGCCAGGTCCGCGAGCGTCATCTCCGGGCGATGCCTCAGCCGCGCGGCGGCGATGCGCAGCGCGAGGGGCAGCCCTCCGCAGTAGGCGGCCAGCTCGCCGGCGGCCTCGGGCTCGGCGGCGACTCGGGCACCCCCGAGGACGCCACGCAGCAAGTCGATGCTCTCCCGCTCGTCCAGCAGGTCCAGCGGCACCGGCCGTACGTTCTCGATGCCCGCCAGTCTGCGGCGGCTGGTCACGAGAACGGCGCTGCGGGAATCAGCGGGGAGTAGGGGACGCAGCTGGCTCTCGTCGGCGACGTCATCCAGCACCAGCAGCAGCGAGCGGCCGCCGACCAGATTCCGGTAGAGCTCGGTCCGCTCGTCGAGCCCCGTCGGGACGGCGTCTACGGGCACGCCCAACGCGCGCAGCAGTCGCGCCAGCGCGACGGCAGGGCTGACGGGACGGGAGCGCGTTCCCTGCAGGTGGAGGTAGAGCTGCCCGTCCGGGTAGGCGTCGCGGATCTGAGTTGCGAGGTGAACCGCGAAGGCGGACTTGCCCACTCCTCCGGCCCCGGTCACGGCGATGACCAGCGGCACGGGCCGGGAACCTGCAGGTGTGAGCAGCTCGATCAGCTCTTGCGACAGCGCCTCCCGACCGACGAAGACGGACACATCAGGCGGCAGCGTATTCGGTGCCTGCAACCGTCGCGGCCGGCCCGCGGACGGGGACAGTCCCGGCTCCGCACGTAGAATCCCGGCGTGCACGGCGTGGAGCTCCGCGGAAGGTTTCACCCCCAGCTCATCCAGGAGCAGCTTGCGGCCCTGGTGGTAAATCTCCAGCGCCTCCGGCACTCGCCCGGAGCGCGCCAGCGCGGTCATCAGGTAGCCGCGCAGCCGCTCGCGGAGGGGATGACGCGCGACGAGATCGCCGAGTTCTTCGAGCAGTTCCGGCGAGCCGCCAAGCCTCAGGTCGGCATCGACACGGTCCTCGATCGCCGCCAGCCGCAGCTCGGCGAGCTGCTCAGCGGCCTCGCGGACGGCCGAGACGCGGATATCGGCGAACGGCTCTCCACGCCACAGGTCGAGCCCGGCACGCAACCTGGCCGCGCCCACCGCCACGTGTCCCTCGCCGATCAGCCGCCGGGCCTCGGCGACATGTTCCCTGAACAGGTCCAGGTCAACGGTGCCGAGTGGGATGTCCAGCAGATAGCCGGGCGCCCGGGTCACGATCAGCCCCTTCCCGAGCCTGCGGCGCAGGTCGGAGAGCAGCCCTTGCATCTGGACCCGCGCCGACGGCGGCGGCTGACCCTCCCACAGCTGGTCGGCAAGCTTGTCCATCGAGACGACGTCACGCGGCCGGAGCAGAAGCAGTGCCAGTACGGCGCGCGCCTGAGGCGGGCCCAGCGCCAGCGGCGTCCCTTCGACGTCGGCTTGTAAGGGCCCGAGAACACGGAACGACGGGCTCATGCTCCGGGAACTTACCACCGGCCTTACAGGGGTGAGGTTCGCCGGAAAGTACGGCCCGGCTGAGTAAAGCGAGAAGGTCGTCCGGTGTCTCTAGGGCGAGCTCATTGAAGTGCCGGTCAGCCCTCATGACCACCGCGCACACCGTCAGTCGAGCGACCGCCGCACGCGCCTGGCAGCCACGGTCAGCACGGTCAACCCGGCCAGCGCGAGCAGCGTGGTGAACATCCACTCCCCTGAGCCGCCCGGTCCGTAGACGCGGGTCTCGCGCCCCGTGTCCACGGCCTCGGTGGTCTGTCCGGCTGCGAGCACGTTGCGATCGCTGCCGTACAGCTCGACATCGCGCCGCAGGACCCGCCCGTCACCCGAGGCGAAGTCCCCGGCCCAGACGCAGGACTCGTGCCCAGGATGCTGGACGCACCGCAGCTGCTTGGCGGTGAACACCCCGCTCACTCCGTCGGCGCGCGCGGCCCGAATGGCCGGGCCGAGTGCGGGGACGGACACGAACAGCAACAACAGTCCTACAACGGCAAGCGCCACCGTGAACCCACTCAAACGCCGCTTCGTGACCGTCATGACCTAGTGTGCGAGCGCGCAAGTGCAGGAGGCCCCGGCCTGCTCGGCGGGGCGGCGGTGGAGCAGCATTGCCACCACCATCGGCGCGAAGACGAGGGCGTTGTAGAAGAGGTGCAGCTCCATCCTGGGCAGGACCAGTTGCAGAACGCTCGTCGGGACCGGACGGCCCATCAGGTGCAGGCCGCTGAGCTTCTGCACGAGCAGCAGCAGATGCTCCAGGTGGTGCCACACCTGGATGCCCAGAGAGATGTTCCACCATGTACGCGACCTGCCGGTGAAGCCCTTGCGCAACATGACCAGGCCTACAAGCATGAGCAGCGCGTACCCGTAGTGCATCCACTCCGAGGTCACCAGCCACGGTAACGGCATGCCGAGCACGCCCCGAGCCTCGCTCAGCGGCCAGCCCCAGGCGTAGACCTGCACGGCCTGCGCCACGTGCTCGGCCCAGTGGGCCACCACGATGACCATGAAGATCGTGAGCGCGGTCTTGTGATGGCGTCCGTTGAGAGTGGACGCGCTGATCGTCATCGTCGCCATTTCTCACCTCGTGTTTCTTGCGATGGAGCTGCCTGAAAGCCCTTCCCCCGCCAGGCCTTTCCCGCAGCAAGGAGCAGCACAGGCAAGATGATCTCGGATGGCACTAGCAAGCTGGTTGCAACGTCTTGCAGTTGACTGGTAGCGGGGCCACGCCCCGAGGGAGGCTTGCTGAGCAAGTTGCAGACGAACGGGTTCGCCAAGTGCGGCGGCGGCCCCGTCACGGTCGGCGAGCCGGGTGGCGACCGCTGCCACCGCCAGCCGCTCCGGTAGCACGGCGGCGAACTTCGGCATCTACAGCACCATCAGCGCCGACACCGAGGCCTGGGAGGCCCTGCCCCGTGGCTACCTGCTGCAGCACGGCCGGTTAACCAAGATCGATGTCCCGGGCGCGATGCGGCCGCAGCCCCCCGACATCGATAACAAGGGCGAGATCGTGGGCGAGTAACGCAGCGGCAAGGTCAATAAGATCGTTGCTGTTGTGATGATCCGGCGATCGGGAGCCTCGATGAGTGACCCCGGAGGCTTCGGCCCTCTGGCGATGGACGAGCGCGAGACGATCGGTCCCTACCGGATCGTGGGCCGCATGGGGGCCGGCGGTATGGGGGTGGTCTACGCGGGAATCGCGGCCGACGGCACGCGGGTCGCGGTCAAGGAGATCCATCCGGGGTTAGCAGCTGATCCCCACTTCCGCGCCCGCTTCGTCCGCGAGGTCGATCTCCTGTCCCGGGTGCGTGGACGTTGCACGGTCTCGGTGCTGGCCTCCGACACCGCCGCGATTCCTCCCTGGCTGGCAACCGAGTTCGTCCCCGGCGCGGCGCTCAATACATACGTGCAGGACAACGCGCCGCTGCGGCCACATGAGCTGCTCTCGTTCGGCATGGACATCGCCGAGGCTCTCACCGACATCCATCGGGCCGGCATCGTGCACCGCGACCTCAAGCCCGGGAACGTGATCCTCTCCTCCTCCGGCGCGAAGGTACTGGACTTCGGCATCGCCCGGGCCCTCGACGAGAGCGGGCTCACGGGCACCGGCGCGTTGATCGGGACGCCCGGCTGGATCAGTCCCGAGCAGTACCGGGGCGACCAGGCGGACGCCGCCGCCGACGTCTTCGCCTGGGGCGCGCTGATGGCGTACGCCTCGACGGGGCGCCCGCCGTTCGGCACCGGCGCCCCCGACGTCCTCGCCTACCGCGTCATGAGCGTCGACCCCGACCTGTCCGGGGTGCCCGCCCAGGTCCGCGACCTCGTACGAAGCGCGCTCGCCAAGGATCGGGCGGCCCGGCCCGCCGCGCACGAGCTGCTTGTCCGGGTCACCGCGCTCAGGGCAGGCACGACCCCCATGCAGGTGCCAGCGCGCGACAAGCGCCTGGCGGTGCCGCTGTGGCGGCCGGCCGCGGCCGTCATGGTGGCGGTCGTGGCCGTCGGCGCGGCGTTCGCGGTGAACTCGGCGAAAACGCCGCAAGTACTTCAGAGCCCGAGCGGCCCTCCCGCGTCCACGCTCGCGGAGAACCTGGAGCCGGACACGAGCGAGGACCCGGACGAGGAGACGACAGCGGGCGAGACCCCCGAGGAGACGCCCACCGCGAGGGAGGCGACAGAGGAGTCGCCCACCGCAAAGGAGAAGACGAGCGCCAGCCCGAGCGCTCGCCGCTCGGCCACCGGCGTGCCGTGCGTATCCAACGACTCGATACTCCGGCAGGCTGCCGCGCTGAACGGCGGCAGCCTGCCGGACGACGCTGTGGTCGCGCGCAAGATGTGCGTGGGCACCTGGGTCGCGGCCGAGCTCGACTCCCCAAGCGTCGGCGGGATCGACCTGATCGCGAAGCGGAACGCGACCCGATTCGTCGACGGTGCGATCGGCAGTTACTTCTGCTCGCTGGAGCAGCGGCCGGCGCTCCTCGCGAGCGCACCAGACGGCATCAAAACCTTCCTCTGCCCCAACGGCTTCGACTGACCCGGCCCTCTTCTGACGTCTTAGGGGCTTGAGCGTGATCTCCTTAGAGCCATGATCGAGAACAAGGAGGTGTGTGAGCTGCCACGTCCGTCCGTCCGGGGCAGTGGCCCACTCGTCGGCGGAACTGGCCGGAGATCCCGGCTTCAGCGAGGATCTTCGCCCTGGATCGTCAGGGGTGCCCATCCCCGGCCTGTTCGTCTGTGGCGAGATTGGTTCTGCTGACACGGGGGCTCACGGGGGGCGGTGCTGTGCGCGGTCGACCCGGAGACGACGACGGTCGTCTCATTCGCGTCAAGGAGCGCGGACCGGCGGCCGCGCAGCGCGGTCGCGAAGGACGGTGCCTGCCCCGACGCATCGGCACGACGTGCATCCAGCAGCTGACCTCAGCCGTCATATGATCTCTGCTGGCTCACCCGGATCGCCGTCGATCGAGCACTGGGGCGTTCGGGCATTCCGGTGCGCGTGAGCTGACGCGGGCGCGCATCCCAGCCGCCCACCCACACAGCTTGCGCTCGGCTTTTACTCCTCGCCGGGTCGGGTCAGCCGGCGCGCGGCCAGGAGCGACGTCCAAGTCAGGACGAGCGCGATCGCGACGGCGAAGGCGACATTGGCCGCCCGGTTGCCTGGCAGCGCGAAGGTCGTCATCCAGGTCCCCAGGAAGAGCACGCCGGTCACCGTGCTGAAGGCCGCCCAGCCGCGACGGCCGGCCGCGGCGAACCGCCGGGCGAACACGAAGCACGCGGCCATCAGCGCGAGGAAGGCGATCCCGGCGACGAGGAAGTGCACCATGCCGTGCCAGCTGATGCTCGTGGGCGGGCCGACCGGCGTACCCGGCGGGAAGCCGTCGACAGGATCGGCGGAGAAGACGGCCGCGGCGACCATCCCGATGCCGAAGACGCCGACCAGCCGCGGTCCCCAGGTGCCGCCCCGGCCCGCCACCGGACCCAGCACCCGGTGCAGCCCGATCGCGCACGCCACGAACAGCAGGCCGCTGACCGCGAAGTTGGCGATCTGGATCCATCCCTGGTCACCGTTACTCAGCATGCTGGCCGGGTGCCGGCTGATGTCGAACCCGTCCCTCGTGAGCATCTGCAGGACGACCACGCCGATGTAGAGCGGGCCCGCGACGATGCCGCAGGTCAGCAGCGTCCTCGTCGGCCCTGCGGCGGCACCGGGCGCCCTACGGGTGGCTGTGGTGATGTTCTCGGTCATTGGTTTGCCCTTCTCGTCCTGTTCGCGGCGCTCGCGCCGGCCGCGCGCGAGTTCGGTGGCCAACGCGTCCAGGCGCCGGCTCCAGCACCGACGTGAGCGCTCCAGCCAGATGTCGACCTCCCGCAGTGGCCCCGGGTCCGGCGTATCGCCGGGCGCCGAGCACGTCGAACGCGTGCATGGTCTCGAGAGTTTCAGCTTCAGCTTATATAAGTCAAGACTGAATAATCGGTCGACACCAGCAAGGTGCCCACTTGCTCGGAACGGCCGCAGAGAACGTGAACGAGCTGGGCGAGCCGCTTGGGCGCGGCCCTGACCGGGAACGACGTTGTCCGGCGGTGCTCGTCATGGCTCTTCCAGCGCGTAGGCGACCGCCCGGGACAACTTGAGCCTCGTACCTTCCCGGAAGGCAGCCGTGTACGCCTGGGCTCCCAGCGCGCGACGTGCCCGCTCGACGCACTCCCGGTGTGACTTCACCTGGAACCGCGGCCGCGACGGAGAGGCGGTGACCACCCGCCACAGGTCGTGGGCGGCCCCCAGCAGCCGGGCGGCCCGCTCGTGCTGCCCGGCTGCCCCAGCGGTCCAGCCCAGCACCTCCAGGCACTGGAGAAGACCCCACCGGTCGTCGACGGCGCCCCAGTACGCGGTCACTTCCCGCATCTTGGCCTCGGCCTGGCGCCAGTCGCCCTGTTCCCAGCGGGCGATGCCCAGCGCATACAGTGCGTAAGCGCGGAAGAGCGCCGCGTTGCGCTCTTCACACATCATCACCAGTTCCTCACCGTACGCCGCGGCCCGGTCCGGACTCAGGTGGGCGGCGAAGAGAGTGGCGAAGTAGAGCGTGACCCCCACGGCGTGGACGTCGTCTCTCGCACGGTGACGGGTGAGAGCTTCCTCCAGAAGTGCGAGCCCGCCCTCAGGGTCGCCCTCGGCCAGCACCGCGACGCCGGACATCTGGGTGGCGAACGCGAGCACCGCCTCGTCCCTCGACTGCCGCGCAAGTGCCAAGCACTCCCGCAGGTCGGCTCCGGCCGCCGGATCGCCCTGGTAGAGGGCGAACAGCCCGCTGGCCCACAGGCCCATCGCCCTGGTGGCGTTCGGTCGTGACACGAGCGCGAGACCGCGTTTCAGCCAGTGCCGGCCTTCGCTGAACGCCCCGGCGACGAGCCAGTGGGCCCACAGCGCGGACGCGATCTCCAAACCGGCGGGCGCGTCACCGGGCCTGCCGAAGCAGAAGTCCAGGGCGACGCGCACGTTGGGAAGCTCCGCGTTCAGCGTCCGGTGGTGGTCGATCTGGCCTGGCTCCATCCGGTCCACGCGCACTCGCCCCGTCAGCCGGCGATAGTGGTCGATATAGCGCGCACGCAACGCCTCCGCGTCCGTGGCGGGCAGCCGTTGGCGGCCGTACTCGCGGATGGGCTCCAGCATGCGGTATCGGACTCCGCCGCCGTGCTGCTCCGCTCTGCACAGGATGGACTTGTCCGCCAGGCCGGCTATCAGATCCAGCACGTCCTCGCGTGCCAGACCCTGCCCGGAGCAGACGGCCTCGGCGGTCTCCAGATCCACGCCCCCCGGGAACATCGACAGCCGCTCCCACAGTCGTTGCTCACCGGACGTGCACAACCCGAAGCTCCAGTCCATGGTCGCCCGCAGGGTCTGGTGGCGTGCCAGCGTGCCGGGGCCGATCTCGGCCGGCACGTCCAGGCACTCCTCGAGCTCGTTCGCCAGATCTTCCACCGATACCGTGCGTAGCCGTACCGCCGCCAGCTCGATGGCCAGCGGAATCCCGTCGAGGCGCCGGGCCAGCCTGGCGACCGCCCAGGCGTTGGCCGCGTCGACGAGGAAACCCGGCCGGATGGTCGCCGCCAGCTCCGCGAAGAGGCGCACGGCGTCGCGCCGGGCGATGTCGCGCGTGGTGTCGCCGGGCTCGGGGACGGAGAGCGACGGCACACACAGCACCCGCTCGCCGTACACCCCGAGCGACTGCCGGCTGGTGGCCAGGATCCGCAGCCATGGGGTGTCACGCAGGAGCCGCTGCACCAGGCGGGCGCACGAATCCAGCAGATGCTCGCAGTTGTCCAGCACCAGCAGCATCCGTTTGTCGGCCAGACGCTCCACCAGCAGAGCCACGACGTCCGGTCCGGTGTCACGGATTCCCAGCGCGGCGGCCACGGCCGGGGCCAGCAGGTCCTCGTCGTCGATGGTGGCCAGCTCCACCAGCCGAACCCCGTCCCGGTACTTCTGCTGCGCGATCTCGCTGACACGTCGCGCCAGCCGCGTCTTGCCGACACCGCCCGCGCCGGTCAGGGTCAACAGGCGGGTCTTGGGCAGGATCCGCCTGACTTCGGAGATCTCATGCCTTCGTCCGACGAAGGCAGGGCTGTCGGGCTGCGACCAGTCCGCCACCGGCTGTTCGGCGGCCGGGACGTTCCGGATCGTGTCGTTCGCAGTCATGCTCGTGCGCCGCCGGGAGGTTCCTCGCCGGAGAGGCGGGCCTGCTCGACGACCCAGCCGGCGATCTGGGCCCTGGACTTGAAGCCGAGTTTGCGCAGGATGTGCTGGGTGTGGCCCTCGGCGGTGCGCTGAGCGATCACCAGCGCCGACGCGATCTCCTTATTGCTCATTCCCTGGGCGATAAGGCGGGCGATCTCCATCTCCCGTTCGGTGAGGGGCGAGCGCCAACCAGCCTCGCCGGATCGGCGGCGGGACGGCGCCTCCTCCATGAGGGCATAGGCGACCGCCTGCTCACGGGAGAGCCTGGCGCCCCGCTCGACGGCGGCCTGGAAGGCCGGCTCGCCAAGCGCGAGACGCGTACCGGCCTCGCATTCGTCGTGGTATCGGATGAGGTGACCGAATCCCAGGAGTGGCGCGCCGATCGACTCCCAGAGGTCACGCAGGATGCCCAGCAGCTCGCCGGCCCGCGTGAACTCCCTCTCCGAGGAAGCGATCCAGGCCAGCACCTCGACGTTGACCCCCACCCCGACCGAGTCGTCCAGCGCGTGAAAGACGCGCAGGCTCTGCTGTTCCAAGGCGGTCGCGCGCCGCGTGTCGCCTTGGCGCCAGAACTCGATGCCGAGCGCCGTCATCGCGTACGCCTTGTGCCAGCTCTCGCCATGAGCGTCGCAGACGGCGATGCTCTCCTCGGCAGCGGCGACGGCGCGTTCTGAGTCGCCGAGCAAGGAGTGCGCGAAGGAGAGCCAGGTCAGCGCCTGGACCTCGCCTGCTGGGTCTGCGGCGACGCGATGACGGGCCACCGCGTCCTCGAAGTATCCGATGGCCGATGCGGCGTCTCCCACCTGCATGGCGATCATTCCAGAGTAGAGCGCGACGTAGCCGAGGACCGGTTCGAGCCCGAGTTGCTCGCCGAGCGCTCTGCTCTCGGCGAGCAACTCGGCGGCCGAGGCCTGATCACCCTGGATGATGGCGAGCCGGCCGCATGCCCACAACGCCCGGGCCCTGACCTCGCACAGGCCGGCGGTGTCCGCGAGTCCCCGTTCGAGCCAGTCGCGTCCTTCGCCCAGATGACTGCCGGCGATCCAGTGGTAGAGGAGGTCGCTGGCCATGTCGATACAGAGCCCGGCGTGCTCGTCGTGGCAGTATTCCAGAGCCGTGCGCAGGTTGGGATGCTCGACCCGCAGCCGGTTCAGCAGTTTGACCTGGGCGGGGCCGAACAGCTGGGCCCGCGCCTCGCGTGACAGCTCCCGGTAGTAGTCGCGATACCGGCGTTTCAGCTGCTCCTCCTGCCCGGAGGCCATCAGCCGCTCCCTCCCGTACTGCCGGATCGTGTCCAGCAGCCGGTATCGCACTCCGCACGGATGCTCCTCCCCGATCAGGACGGACTTCTCCGTCAGGCCGACCACAAGGCCGACGATCTCGTCGCGGGTGATGCCGTCCCCGGCACAGACTGCTTCCGCCGCCTCCAGATCCAAGCTGCCTCTGAACACCGAGATGCGTGCCCACAGCAGGCGCTCCTTCTCGGTGCACAGCTCGTGGCTCCAGTCGATCAGGGCGCGCAGCGTCCGGTGGCGCGGCGCGGCGACAGTCGATCTCGCGGTGAGCAGCCGGAAACGATCGTCCAGCCGGTCGAGCAGTTGGTGGACCGAGAGCGCGCGCAGCAGCACGGCGGCGAGCTCGATGCCAAGCGGCAGGCCGTCCAGGCGGCGGCAGATCCGCTCGACGATGTCCTGGTTCTCGTTCGTGACGGTGAAACCGGGCAGGACGGCCTCGGCCCGGTCGGCGAAGAGCCGGGCCGCGTCGGACATGGGGTACGGCCCGCCGTGCTGGGCATCGGGGCCTAGCAGCGTCGGCACGGCGAACGCGTGCTCGCTGGTGATCCCCAGCAGCTGCCGGCTGGTGGCCAGGATGCGCAGCTCCGGGGCGGAGCTCAGCAGCGCCTGGGCCATCATGGCGGACTCGTTGAGTACGTGTTCACAACTATCCAGGAGGACCAGTGCCCGCTGCTCGCGCAGGTGATCCGTGAGCACCTGGATGGGCGGGTGGGGGGAGTGATCCTGGATCTTCAGCGCGCCGATCACGGCCTGAGGCAGCAGTGCGGGGTTGTTGAGCTCGGCGAGTTCGACCAGCCAGACTCCGTCGGGGAATGCCCGTCGCAGGTCGGCGGCGACGCGCAGAGCCAGCCGGGTCTTGCCGACGCCACCGGGACCGGTGAGGGTCACCATGCGGGCGTCGGCCATCAGGCGCTTGACCGTCGCCACTTCGTGCCGGCGCCCGATGAAACTTGTCAGCTCGGCAGGTAGTCCGTCGGTGTACGTGTGCGCCATGGGGCGCAATGTGGCATTGGTCATCGATGCCTCGCATCGGCTCCGGCGAGTAGGCGACCGCACGCGAAACGAGCCGACCTAACCAACATATGCCCCATGGCGTGTCCTGGACACCGGACGATATGCCTGGTCATCGCGTATGCCGGGGCCATATACCCGATCGCCGGCAACCCATGGCGAAGGTCGGACTCGCACATGGGACAGATTTTGCGAGGACCTGCCCGGCGCCGGTCCGGGCGCAAGCCGACCGCTTGATCAGGAACACCATCGACCGGCGCGCACAGACGAGCCTCCTGGCCTTGACCGACGCCGTGAAGCGGCATACATATATATTCACCAATCGATATCCATACGGAGCTGCGTGTGAAGGCGACACTCACGGTGGTCATGGCAGCAGCGGTGCTGATCGTTGGCCCAACGGCGGCGACGGCGGATCCGGATGCGGGCGTGCGGTTCTCGGTGCCGGGCCGGGTGGGAGGGGCCTGCGTGGATGCGCCCCTGCAGATCACCTTTCCGACACCCCCGGCGCTCGGCTCCTCGGGCGCGATCGAGGTGCGGCGCGCCGACGGCACGCCGGCCGACCGCGTCGAGGCGGCCTCGGCCAAGGACGACAGGAAGAACATCGGCGGCGCCGTCTCCGACACCGGGCTGCCACACGACTTCTCGTACGAGTCGATCACGATTGACGGGCGCACCGCGCGGGTCCATCTGCACCGTCAACTCGAATACGGGCAGAGCTACTACGTCACCGTCGACCCCGGTGTCTTCGCCGGCTTCGACGGCGTGCAGGAGCCGCGGAGCTGGCGCTTCACCACCCGCGAGCGCCCACATCCCTCTCGCCACCTGACGGTCTCCGCCACCGGGTCCGGCGACTTCTGCACCGTGCAGGGCGCCGTCGACGCCGTCCCGACCGGCAACGACCGGCCGGTGACCATCGACGTGCGACCCGGCGTCTACCACGAAATCGTCTACGTGCGCGAGGACCGGCCGCACATCACCGTGCGGGGCGCGGGCGCGCGGCGGACCGTGATCCAGTACGCCAACAACGACCTGCGCAACGGCGACGCGGCGCTGCGCGAGGACGGCGGACCCGCGGACGTGTGCCCGCGCCGCGTGCTGGAGACCTCGGACATCCACAACTGCTGGCGGGCCATGGTCGGGGTGGACGCGGCGGACTTCCGGATGAGCGACATCACGCTGCACAACACGACGGCGGACGGCGGGTCGCAGGCCGAGGCGTTCCGGGGCAACAACGAGCGCATCGCGCTCGAGCGGGTGAATCTGGTCAGTCATCAGGACACGCTGCGGCTGCAGGGCAAGGGGTTCGTCACCGACAGCCGGATCAGTGGTGACACCGACTTCGTGTGGGGCACCGGGACGGTGTTCATCCAGGATTCGGTGCTGGAGTCCACGGATGCCGGTTACATCTCGCAGAGCCGCAATGACGCCACCCGGCCGGGCGCGGTGTTCGTACGGACGCGGCTGACGCGGGCGCCGGGCGTGCCGGACGGGTCGGTCGTGCTGAGCCGGAGCGCGGTGTGGCGGTTCACGCACAGTCAGGCGGTGTTCATCGACACCGCGATGGACGCCCACATCGCCCCCGTGGGCTGGCAGATCGACCCGAACGACTGCGCGCAGGCGTCGACGCTGTCGTTCTGGGAGTACCGCAGCACCGACCTGGCCGGGCAAGCGGTCGACACCTCGCGGCGGCTGGCGTGCTCACGCCAGCTCACGACCGAGGAGGCGGAGCGGTGGAGTGAGCCCTCGTTCGTGCTGGGCGGCTGGGATCCCGAGGCTCGAGCGGAAAGGCGTCCCGAACAGTGACACGAGAGACCACGGGAAGGGAGCCGGGATTGGACAGGCCGGAGACGTTGTCGACCAGGCGCGGCGTGTTGGGTGGGGTGCTGGGCGGGCTCGGCGCGGCCGTCGTGGCGGGGGCCGCGGCGCGACCCGCCGCGGCGAGCGCGGCGGGCGACTTCGACGGTACCGCCGGGCGCGGGGGCAGGAGTGCGCCGCGTCCCGTGGCGCCGGTGAACCAGGAGGCCGCCGCCAGGTTCGGCCCCGAGTACAAGACGCTTCCCGCGGCCGCCGCCGGCGTGGACGTCGAGCCCCTGATCGGCATCGCGGCGATCGCCGACATCGAGGCCAGACGCAAGGCCATGATCGACTACATCTGGAAGGGCGCGGGCCGGCCGGACTCGCTGCCCGCCGTGGAGAGCGGCGTGGCCGCGCCCGAGTTCGCCGCGTTGACCGGCGTACGCAGGATCGACCGGCTCAAGGTCCCCCTGCGCTACCGGGTCACCGCGACCGTCTACGACCTCGTGCCGCATCGAGCCTGGAACCGCCGGCTGGCGCTGTACCACAACGGCCACGGCGAGCCGTTCGACACCATGCTCCGTACCGTTCAGGCGCTGCTGGAACGGGGTTACCGGGTGATGGTGTACGCGATGCCGTTCCACCATTGGAACCAGCAGCAGATCGCGGACCCCGCGGACCCGGCCAAGCTGCTGCCGAACCCCTCGCACCGCGAGCTGCCGCCATGGGAGACGGCCGGGTTCTCGGCGCTGACGTTCTTCCTCGAACCGCTCGCCGTCACGCTCAACTACGCGCAGGCCTCGTACCGGCCGCTGTCGGTGGAGATGATCGGTCTATCCGGCGGCGGCTGGACGACCACCGTCTACGCGGCGCTGGACCCGCGCGTGACGCGCAGCTATCCGGTGGCCGGGTCGCTGCCGTTCTTCCTGCGCCCGGCCGCGCCGAAGCCCCGGCCGACGATCGGCGACTGGGAGCAGACCAAGGAGGCGCTGCCCGGCTTCTACACCGGCTCCTCCGACGCCTACCTCGACATGTACGTCATGGCGTCCATCGGCCCCGGGCGCGGGCAGCTGCAGTTACTCAACCGGTTCGACGAGTGCTGCTTCAACGGGGTCGGGCACCGCGCCTACCAGGCGCCGGTACGGGACCGGGTGGCCTTGCTGGCGGAAGGGCGGCCCGAGGGCGGGCGCTGGGACCTGCTGGAGGACGCGACACACGACGACCACACGATCTCACCGCACGCGCTGTCCGTCATCCTGTGGGATCTTGACACCTGACATATCCCATTCAAGGGGATGCGGAAAATGACGCGGACGATCAATTCGCCATTGTGCAGCGCGATCCTTTCACTGAGCCTGGATATCCGAGTGCCGGCGGCCGCATATTTCGGCACAGGCGCAGGCGTACGCGTACCAGCATGGAGGAAAGCCGGGCGGAAATCGACCTGCCGCTGCGTTCGATGAAATGCGACGGTCAGCGGACGGCGCGCCCCGCGGCGGGCTCGGCGACTACCTCGTGACGCGCGGTTCATCCACGCTGGGAACCAGTAAGGGGTGGGCCGTTTGTCGGCGTAGTGCCGCATTCGGTGTATGGTCCCGCCGAGGGCTGTTGGGACCGTCAAGGCCGCAACCAGCCTTTCCTCGTGCGAGCGTCGCCGCGCGCTAGCAGAATGGCACTCGGCAGTGGCCCGGGCTCGCCACCGGACCAGCAGGAGCGGCGGAGCCGAAGCGGAGGCCAATGATCGTGGGAGCTGAAGGTCAGTTCGAGAAGGGCCGTACCGGCGGCGAGCCCGTGAGGCTCAGTGGCCGCCGGCTCAGCCAGGAGTCCGAACGCATGCGGCTCCTGGTGCGGGTCGCCCGCCTCTACCACGAACACGGCGTACGCCAGCCGCAGATCGCCGCCCAGCTGCGCATCTCGCAGCCCCGGGTGTCGCGGCTGCTCAAGGAGGCCGCGGAGATCGGCATCGTGCGGACGGTGGTCGTCGTGCCCAGCGGCGTGCACGCGCTGCTGGAAGAGGACCTCGAGCGTAAGTACGGCGTGGAGCAGATCATCGTGGTCGACGCCGCGGGCGACGACCACGACGTCGTCGCCGCGCTGGGCTCGGCCGGCGCAACCCATCTGGACGCCACCCTGATCGGCGGCGAGCACCTGGGCATCTCGTCGTGGAGTGCCAGCCTGCTGGCCACCGTCGAGGCGATGCAGCGGCGGCCGGTACGCGTGGCCGAGGAGGTCGTCCAGCTCATCGGCGGCGTGGGCAAGGGATCCGCGCAGGTCCAGGCCACCCGGCTGGCCGCCCACCTGGCCGACCTCACCGGCGCGGAACCGGTCTTCCTGCCCGCGCCCGGCCTCGTCGGCTCCGCCGCCGCCCGCCAGGCCCTGTCGGACGACCACGTGGTACGCCAGGTCGCGGAGGCCTGGTCGCGGCTGACGACGGTGCTGGTCGGCATCGGCGGCCTCGACCCGTCCCCGACACTGCAGGACAGCGGCAACGCCATCTCGGCGGAGGACTTGGAGACGCTGCGCGGGCTCGGCGCCGTGGGCGACGTGTGCCTGCGCTTCTTCGACGCCGAGGGGCGGCTGATCGACTCGCCGCTGGAGGAGCGCATTCTCGGCATCCCGGCCGCCGACCTGCTCCGGGTGCCGCGGCGCATCGCCATCGCGGGCGGACGCCGGAAGACGGCGGCCATCCGGGCTGCGTTGCGGGGCGGGTGGGTGAACACGCTCATCACGGATGTGGGTGTGGCGGAGGAACTCCTCAAGGATTGACGCCCGGCCGCAGCCGCCGGCCCCGGCGCGGGGCGGTGCCCGCGGTCACCAGGGCGGCGTCCGCGCCGCCCGCGCCGTTGTCAGCCCCGGTGCCGTCGGTGTTCTCGCCAGGCGCGCCGACGGCGCGGATGTTGCGGTGCGCCGACAACGGCCGCGACCGACACGGCGAGCCATGCCCGGAGTCCGCGCCGCCGGCGGTCGAGACCGCGGTAACGAGTGAGACGCCGACGCACGCGGAAAAGTTCGGCAGCGGTGGTCGGCGGGACAGCGCTCTCCCGGGTCGCGGGGGGCGAGCGGTGCCGTGGTTTACCGGGAAGCTGTCTCGCCGGAGAAGTGGTCTTGACAGTCACTAGCGGGTCGTTCACGATGTGATGAATCCACTCCATTCATGGCTGAATAAAAATTCTCAACGGCTACAGCATGGTCCGGAGTAATGCCACTCCGCGGCTCACCCTGCCTATTTCCGAGGCGGAAAGAGAGCGTTTCGCATGACCGAGGCCCTTGGCTTCGATCGCCAGGAATCTGAATTAAGCCGCCGCGATTTCGTGCGCTCCGCGGCAGTGGTCCCGCCCGCCATGGCATGGGGCGGGACGGCGGCGGCCGGCTCCAGCGGGGAGGTGCGGCAGGCGAGCACTGGCAGCAAGGTGGTCCCCGCCTTCCCGGGGGCGGAGGGCGCGGGCATGTACGTCACCGGCGGCCGCGGCGGCGCCGTCTACGAGGTGACCACGCTCGATGACGACGGCCCCGGCTCGCTCCGGGAGGCGGTCGCGAAGTCGGACGGGACGATCGTCTTCCGGGTCTCCGGCAACATCCATCTCAAGGGCGGCCTCGACATCACCGGCTCGAACCTCACGATCGCCGGCCAGACCGCCCCCGGCCACGGCATCAGCGTCAACGGCAACGAGACGAAGATCGCCGGGAACAACATCATCATCCGCTACCTGCGCTTCCGCGGCGGCGACGAGCTGGGCACCCCCATCGACACGTTCACCGCCCGCGGCGTGCGCGACGTCATCATCGACCACTGCTCGATCAGCTGGGGCGTGGACGAGTGCTTCTCCGTCTACGGCGTCACGAACGTCACCGTCCAGTGGTGCATCATCGCCGAGGGCCTGACGAACTCGGTCCACCCCAAGGGCCGCCACGGCATGGGCGGGCTGTGGGGCGGCGACAACGTCAGCTACCACCACAACCTGCTGGTCCATCAGTCCGCCCGCAACCCGCGCTTCAGCTTCACCGAGGGCATGGACATGGTGGTCGACCACCGCAACAACGTGATCTACAACTACGGGCACACGTCCTGCTACGGCGGCGAGTGGTCCAACGGGGTCAACATCATCGGCAACTACTACAAGCCGGGCCCCGACACGCTCGACCAGATCGCGCCGGTGATCGTCGCCCCGGGGCGGTTCGGGCAGTGGCATGTGAGCGCTAACCATGTCGCAGGCCATCCTGACGTCACCAGGGACAACAGCCGCGGGATCACCTATCCGGTGGGTGGCATCACGTTGCTGCCCAGGCCGGTGGAGCTGGAGCACGGCATCACCGAGCAGACGCCGGAGCAGGCGTACGCGGCGGTGCTGGACCAGGCCGGCGCCATCCTGCCGCGCCGCGACCCGATCGACGCCCGGCTGATCCACGAGGTGCGGACCGGCACCGGGCGGGCCATCAACTCGCAGCGGGACGTGGGCGGGTGGGCGCCCCTGCCGTCCGAGCCCGCGCCGGCCGACAGCGACCACGACGGCATGCCGGATGAGTGGGAGCGGGCGCAGGGGCTCGACCCGGGCAACGCCGACGACCGCAACGCGGTGGACGGCAGCGGCTACACCAACCTGGAGCGGTATCTCCATTCCATCCAGCGGGTAGGCAGCCGCAATCCCGAGATCGCGATCACGCAGCCCAAGCCGGATCAGGTGTTCACGGGCCCCCAGAGCGTGACCGTCCAGGCCGCGGCCAAGCCCGTGGATGGGGCGGGCATCGCCAAGGTCGAGTTCTTCCACGAGGACAAGAAGATCGGCGAGGCGACGGCGGCGCCTTACCAGGTGACCTGGGCGAATGCGCCAGACGGGTCCTACTGCCTCACGGCTCGGGCCACCGACACCACCGGGTCGGCGACCACGTCGTCGATCGTGCCCGTTCACGTCAATCGCAGCACCGGTGGCGTCGCACCGTGGCGGGCGCAGGACATCGGCGCCGTCCCCATTCCGGGCCACACGGCGCTCGACGGCGAGACGATCATCCTCAAGGGGTCGGGGAAGATCGCCGGGTGGAAGGACTCCTTCCACTTCGCCTACCAGGCCGTCGGGTTCAGCAAGCGGGGCGAGGTCATCGAGATCACCGCCCGGATCGACGAGGTGAGCAGAGCCCACATCGACGCCGTGGCCGGGGTGATGGTGCGGGAGGACCTCGCGGCCGGGTCGCCGTTCATGCTGGCCGCGCTCGGGTGGTCCGAGGACGGCAAGCGGGCCAAGGCGGTCCGGGCGGCCTCCACTGGTACACAGGCCAGCGTCGGCGTCTATCCGGCCACGTCGCAGGACCCCCTCAAGGGGGACACCGCGTACTGGCTGCGCCTGGTCTGCCGAAGCCTGCCGACCGGGGGGGACAACGAGTTCGAGGCGTTCCTCTCGGACAGCTCGCTCAACTGGACGCGCATCGGCTACGAGCGCATCGCGATGCGTACCGGCCGGTTCTTCATCGGCCTCGCCGTGGACGGCAACCAGGAGGCGAACGCCGTCCACCACTACACCACGGCCCGGTTCAGCCAGGTCAAGGTCAATCGCTAGACCGGAACGGAGCACGGACGACATGACAGAGCAACCGTTGACGAGGAGGAATCTGCTCGCCGGCGGAGGACTTCTCCTCCTGGCGTCGGGGTGCAGCTTTTTCGACACCCGGCCCAGTACGGGCGGGGCGGCGCAGGCCGCGGACCTGTCGGCCAAGGAGGCGCCCGCGCTGGCCGAGCTGGTCAAGAGCGGCAAGCTGCCGCCGCTGGAGCAGCGCCTGCCGAAGAACCCCCTGGTCGTCACCCCACTCCAGAGCCTGGGCAAGTACGGCGGCACGTGGGCCTCGGCCCTGGTCGGCGATGACGACATCGACTGGCTGACCAACACCATCGGCTACGAGCCGCTGGTCAGGCTCAAGCCCGGCACGAACGGCCAGCAGGGCGAGGGCGACATCGTGCCGAACGTGGCCGAGTTCGAGGTCAAGAACGGCGGCCGCGAATACGTCTTCCGTCTCCGCGAGGGCCTGAAGTGGTCCGACGGGCAGCCGTGCACGGCCGACGACATGATGTTCGCCTTCGAGGACGTCGCCACCTATCACGACCTGCACACGACCGGCATCTACGACCTCTACCTGGAGAACGACAGCACCACGGAGCGGGTCAAGGTCGAGAAGGTCGACGAGCTGACCGTCCGGTACGTCTACAAGCAGCCAAAGGCTGGCTTCCTCTTCCAGATCGCGGTCGCGACGTTCGAGCGGCCTGGCCCGATCGGGTTCCTGCTGCCCAAGCACTACCTCAAGCAGTTCCACAAGAAGTACAACCCGGACGCCGACCAGCTCGCCAAGGCGGAGCAGCTGGAGGACTGGGTGCAGTTGTTCATGCAGAAGCAGGACCCGTGGCACAACGCCGACCAGCCCACGCTGCACGCCTGGAAGGTGACCCAGCCCATCGGCAAGGGCACGGCGCTGGTGGCCGAGCGCAACCCGTACTACTGGAAGGTCGACCAGCAGGGGCGGCAGCTGCCGTACTTCGACCGGTACAGGGCGGACATCCTCGGCGACGTCCAGGTGGAGCTGCTGAAGATCATGAACGGCGAGCTCGGCCTGCAGCTGCGGAACTTCAACACGCCGGAGAACAAGCCGGTGGTGGCGCAGAATGCGGCCAAGGGCAAGTACCGGCTGTTCAACGTGCCGAGCCGGATCTGCAACGCGATGATCATCCAGTTCAACCAGACGCACGCGGACGAGAAGCTGCGCGAGTTGTTCAGGAAGAAGGACTTCAGGATCGGGCTGTCGTACGCGATCAACCGCAGGGAGATCATCGACGGCGTGTACGCGGGCCAGGGCGAGCCGTGGCAGGCCGCGCCCTCCAAGCGCAACGCGGTCTACGACGAGACGTTCGCCAAGCAGTACACCGAGTACGACGCCGCCAAGGCGAACGAGCACCTCGACAAGGCGGGGCTGACCAAGAAGGACGCCGACGGCAAACGGCTCGGCCCCGACGGCAAGCCGCTGATGATCACAGTCATGGCCAGCACCGAGTTCCCGCACCACGTCGAGGCGCTGGAGTTCGTGAAGAAGGGCTGGGACGCGGTCGGGGTCGGGCTGCGCGTGGACCCGGTGTCGCCGACGTTGTTCACCGAGCGCACGATGGCGAACCAGCCGCAGGCCAGCACCTACACGTGCAACGACTTCGACATCATCACCGGCACCGGCGGCGACCACTACTACGTGCCGAGCAACTCCGGCAGCGCCCGTTATGCGATCCGCTGGGCGCAGTGGTACGGCAGCCACGGCGAGAGCGGCGACGAGCCGCCCGAGCGGGTGCGCGAGCAGCTCGACCTGTTCACCAAGATGCGTACGGAGGTCGCCTACGACAAGGCGCTCGGCTACGCCAAGCAGGTCGTGGAGATCTCTGCGGAGCAGTTCTACGCCATCGGGATCAGCTCGTACCCGGACGAGTACGGCGTCGTACTCAACAGTTTCAAGAACGTGCCGGAAGCGATGTCCGTCTGCCCGGTGAACCCCGGTCCGACCCAGCCTGAGCAGTATTCGCTGTAATGCTGGGATATTTCGGCCGCCGCCTCCTCTACGTGGTAGTGACGCTGTGGGCGATCTCCATCGTCACGTTCGTCGTCATCAACCTGCCGCCCGGCGACTACGTCTCCACGCTCGTCGCCAACGCGCAGGCAGGCGGCGAGGGCATCACCCCGCAGGAGATCGCCAACCTCAGGAACCGGTACGGCGTCGATGATCCGATCCTCGTGCAGTATTGGCGCTGGATCAGCGCGATCGTGCTTCACGGCGACTTCGGTCAATCGTTTGCCTGGAAGCAGCCGGTGTCCACGCTCATCGGCGAGCGGGTCGCACTGTCGGCGATCCTGTCGATCAGCTCGCTGCTGATGGTGTGGGCGATCGCGTTCCCGATCGGCATCTACAGCGCGGTCAAGCAGTACTCGTGGGGCGACTACACGGCCTCCTTCTTCGGGTTCATCGGGATGGCGGTCCCGGAGTTCATGCTGGCGCTGGTCCTCATGTACGTGGGGTTCCGGTTCTTCGGGCAGAGCGTGGGCGGGCTGTTCTCTCCCGAGTTCCAGGAGGCGGACTGGAATCTGGGCAAGGTCCTCGACCTGCTGGGCCACCTGTGGGTGCCGATCGCGGTGATCGCGGTGTCGGGCACGGCCGGCATGATCCGCGTCACCCGGGCGAACCTGCTGGACGAGCTCTACCGGCCCTACGTGCACACGGCCAGGGCCAAGGGGCTGCCGGAGTGGAAGCTGCTGCTGAAGTATCCGGTGCGCATGTCGCTGAGCCCGTTCTTCAGCACCGTGGGCTGGCTGCTGCCGGGCCTGATCGGCGGGGAGACGATCGTGTCGGTGGTGATGAGCCTGCCGACCGGCGGCCCCCTGCTGCTGAGCGGGGTCATGAGCCAGGACATGTATCTGGTCGGCAGCTTCATCATGATCCTCAGCATGCTGACCGTGATCGGGACGCTGCTGAGCGACCTGGCGCTGGCGTGGTGGGACCCGCGAATCCGCAGACGATACACCTCATGATCCTCAACAGGGAGCAGCGGATGAATGACGCGGGAGCTCTGCCGCAGTGGCGGCTGATGTGGCGGCAGTTCCGCCGGCACCGGTTGGCGCTGGCCGGCCTGGCCATCCTGGTGCCGGTGTACTTCGTGGCCGTCTTCGCGGAGTTCTTCGCGCCGATGTCCAGTTCCACCGCGAACACGACCATGACGTACGCGCCGCCCCAGATGCCGCGCTACGCCAGCGACCTCGGCCTGTACGTGTACGGCTACCGCACCGAGCGCGACCCGATGACGTACGAGCAGCGCTACACCGTCGACGAGAGCAAGCGCGTCGACGTCGGCTTCTTCGTGCACGGCGACGAGTACAAGCTCCTCGGCCTGATCCCGTCCGACGTACACCTGGTCGGCTCGGTCACCAAGGGGCAGCCGTTCTTCCTGCTGGGGTCCGACCAGAACGGCCGGGACCTGCTGTCCAGGCTGATCCACGGCGCGCGGGTGTCGTTGTCGATCGGGCTGGTCGGAGTGGCGGCGAGCTTCTTGCTCGGCATGCTCATAGGCGGCATTTCCGGATATTTCGGGGGCGGCGTGGACAACGTCGTCCAGCGCGTCATCGAGTTCATCATCGCGATCCCCACGTTGCCGCTGTGGATGGCGCTCTCGGCGGCGATGCCCCAGGACTGGGGGCCGCTCACGCGGTACTTCGCGATCACCGTGATCCTGTCGCTGATCGGCTGGACCGGGCTGGCCAGGGACGTGCGTGGCCGGTTCCTGTCGCTGCGCGAGGAGGACTTCGTCACGGCGGCGCGGCTGGACGGCGTGGGCCGGCTGTCGATCATCTTCCGGCACATGATCCCGTCGTTCGCCAGCCACATCATCGCGTCGTTGTCGCTGGCCATCCCCGGCATGATCCTCGGCGAGACCAGCCTGAGCTTCCTCGGCCTGGGGTTGCAGGCGCCGGCGGTGAGCTGGGGCGTGCTGCTGGAGGGCGCGCAGAACGTGCGCGTGGTGGCGAACGCGCCCTGGCTGCTGGCGCCGGGCGTCGCGGTGGTGGTCGTCGTGGTGGCCATGAACTTCTTCGGTGACGGGCTGCGGGATGCCGCAGATCCTTACGGGAACAGGGGGATGCGGCGTGCCCGCCGACGTGTTGCTTGAGATCGAGGACCTGCGTACCCACTTCCTGCTCGACGACGGCGACGTGCGCGCGGTGGACGGCGTGGATCTGACGGTGCGCAGGGGTGAGACGCTGGCCATCGTCGGCGAGTCGGGCTGCGGCAAGAGCGTCATGGCCCGCTCGATCCTGCGCCTGGTGGACCGGCCGGGGCAGATCGTGGGCGGGCGGATCACGCTGCACCGCGACGGCGGCCCGGTCGAGCTGGTCGGCGCGGACCGCAAGGTGCTGCGGCAGGTCAGGTGGCGGGACATCGCGATGGTGTTCCAGGAGCCGATGGCGTCGCTGAGCCTGGTGCACACGATCGGCAGCCAGATCGTGGAGGCGGTCCGGCTGCACGAGAACGTCGGCAAGGCCGCCGCCCGCCGGCGCGCCATCGAGATGCTGGAGCGGGTCGGCATCCCGATGCCGCAGCGGCGGGTGGACTCCTACCCGTTCGAGCTGAGCGGTGGGATGCGGCAGCGGGCGATGATCGCGATGGCGCTGGCGTGCCGGCCGGGGTTGCTGATCGCCGACGAGCCGACGACCGCGTTGGACGTCACCACCCAGGCGCAGATCCTCGACCTGCTGGCCGACCTCCAGGAGGAGTTCGGCATGGCGATCATGCTGATCACGCACGACCTCGGGGTCGCCGCGCAGGTGGCCGACAGCATGGCGGTCATGTACCTGGGCCGGGTCGTCGAGTACGGACCGGCCGAGCGAGTGCTGGGCGAGCCGCGGCATCCGTACACGCGGGCACTGCTGCGGTCACTGCCACGTCTGGGGCGCAGAACCCGGTTGTCAGCGATCAAGGGCATGGTGCCGCCGCCGTACGCGCGGCCGGAAGGGTGCGCGTTCCATCCGCGCTGCGACAGCGTGCTGGCGGGGCGGTGCGAGACGGTCATGCCGCACCGGATCCCGGTGGGTGACCGCGAGGTCTCCTGCCTGCTGTTCGAGGAGGAGCCGGCATGACACCGCTGCTCCAGATCGAGGGCCTCACGAAGCACTTCCCCGTCCGCAGCGGGTTGCTCGGGCGGCAGGTGGGCGCGGTGAAGGCGGTCGACCACGTGGACCTGACCATCGCGGCAGGCAGCACGCTCGGCCTGGTCGGCGAGTCGGGCTGCGGTAAGACCACGCTCGGGCGGTGCATCGTGCGGGCGCACGACCCGACCGGCGGGCGCATGCTCTACCGGTGGCCGGACGGCTCGATGATCGACGTGGCCGGGCTGAAGGAGAAGGAGCTCAAGCCGTACCGCGCGCAGGTGCGGATGATCTTCCAGGATCCGCACTCGTCGCTCAACCCACGCAAGACGCTCCGCGAGATCATCGGCGAGCCGATGCGGGCCCACAGGTGGGGCACGAAGGACGAGATCGACGCGCGCGTAGGCGACCTGCTCGAGCGGGTGGGCCTGCGTCCCGAGTACGCCGACCGCTACCCGCACGCCTTCAGCGGCGGCGAGCGGCAACGGGTCGGCATCGCGCGGGCGCTGGCCCTGGAGCCGCGGCTGGTGGTCGCGGACGAGGCGGTGAGCGCGCTGGACGTGTCGGTGCGGGCCCAGATCCTGAACCTACTGGCCGACCTGCGGGAGGAGTCGGGTCTGGCGTATCTGTTCGTGAGCCACGACCTGAGCATCATCGAGCACGTCGCGGACGTGGTCGCGGTCATGTACCTGGGCCGGGTGGTCGAGCAGGGCAAGACCGAGGAACTGTACGGGCGGCCGCTGCACCCGTACACGGAAGCGTTGTTGTCGGCGGTGCCCGATCCGGATCCCGCAGCCAAGCGGCACCGTGAGCGGATCAAGCTGCTGGGCGACGTCGCCGACCCGGCGCACCCGCCGCCCGGCTGCCCGTTCCACCCGCGCTGCGTGTACGCGAAGGACGTGTGCCGGACGGACGCGCCGCCGCTCCGCGAGGTTCAGGGGCGCAGCGTCGCCTGCCACTTCGCCGAGGAGCTCGAGCTGCGGGGTGTGCCGGACCCGGACCTGCGTGAGGACGTGAGCGCATGAGCGAGCGAAGCGAGCGACCAATCAACAGAGCCGACCCCCGTTTCGACGGCATCGTCCGAGCCACGTCGCCCGGCACCCGTGAGGCGCTGCTCCCCGCGCCGCACGGGCCGGACAACCACGCGGCCAACCTGCTGCGCACGCGTGCCGGCGACCTGCTGTGCGCCTGGTTCAGCGGCCCCGAGGAAGGCCATCCCGGCACGAACGTCGTGCTCGCCCGCCTGACCGACGGCCGCTGGGAGCCCCCTCGGCTGGTCGCCACCGACCCGGAGCGCAGCGAGCAGAACCCGGTGCTGTTCGAGGGCGGCGACGGGCAGATCTGGCTGCTGCACACCTCCAGCGAGCCGTACGACCAGACGACGGCGCACGTCGTGGCCAGGACCTCGGCGGACGCGGGACGTACGTGGAGCGAGCCGCGCGTGTTGTTCGCCGAACCCGGGATCTTCGTCCGGCACCCGCCGCTGATCCTCGGCGACGGGACCTGGCTGCTGCCCGCCTACCACTGCGGGACCTCTGGTGACCGCAGCGTCGTCACCATCAGCGA
Source organism: Nonomuraea sp. 3N208 (assembly GCF_052245935.1). Lineage (NCBI taxonomy): Bacteria > Bacillati > Actinomycetota > Actinomycetes > Streptosporangiales > Streptosporangiaceae > Nonomuraea > Nonomuraea sp. 3N208. The sequence continues at coordinate 158,474 of NZ_JBQQBR010000023.1, forward strand.
GGACGGCGGCGGCACATGGCAGGAGCACCCTGTTCCCGGCAGCGGCGACCTGGTGCAGATGACGATCGCCGCGCGACCCGACGGCGGTCTCCTGGCGTTCTTCCGTGATCGGCGGGCGGGCCGGATCCACGCCTCGACCTCGACGGACGGCCGCTCGTGGAGGCCGCCTGAGCGGACGGCGCTGCCGAACAACGACTCCTCCGTCCAGCTCACGAGGCTCGGCGACGGACGGCTCGCGCTCGTCTACAACGACGCGAGCCTGGAGCGCGACCAATTCAGATGGGTGACCAAGAACGGGAAGCGGCGCAGGAAGGCCCTGCGCACCCCCTTGGCGCTCGCGGTGTCGGAGGACGGCGGCGCGAGCTGGCCGTACCGGCGGGTCCTGCAGGACGCCGACCGCGAGTACCGGCAGAACGAGCTCGGCTATTCCTATCCGAGCGTCATCGACGGCGGCGACGGCGCCCTCATGCACGTCGCCTTTTCCTACCTGCGGAAGACCATCAAATATCTGGAGATTGCAACGCGATGAAATTCCGGCAGAGCATTTTGTACGGCGCCCTCGCGGTGGCCGTCGGAGCGGTCCCGTACCTTTCAGGGGACGAGACGGTGGTGGAGCCCACCGGCGGGTACGCCTGCCGCCAGGACGTGGCACCGCCCGACCCGGCCGTGCGCAGAGTGCACTCCGCGACCCTGGCGCAGGCGCCGCAGGGCGACCTGCTGACCGTTTACTACGGCGGGACCAACGAGGGCGCCTCCGACCAGGCGCTCTATCTGTCCCGCCTGGCGGCGGGCAAGCGGACGTGGTCCAAGCCGGAGGTGGTCTTCGACGAGCCCGGGAAGGCCGACGGCAACCCGGTGCTGTGGTCGGACGGCAAGCGGGTCTACCTGTTCTTCGTGACGATCGAGGGGCACGGTTGGGAGCAGGCCGCGATCCGGCTGATCACCTCGGACGACGGCGGCCACACCTGGAGCGCCCCCGCCTCCATCCGCAAGGAGTGGGGGTGGATGGTCGGCACCAACCCGATCCGCATGTCCAACGGCGAGGTGCTGCTGCCGATCTACGACGAGGCCGGCTCCAGCTCCGGGTTCTACGTCTTCAGCCAGGACATGACCTCGTGGCAGCCGTACGGCTGGATCCGCACGCCGGAGGGCTCGATCCAGCCGTCGGTGGTGGAGGTGGAGCCGGGACGGCTGGTGGCGTACCTGCGTACAGGCGATGGCGCCATCTACAAGAGCGAGTCGACGGACTTCGCGCGCACCTGGAGCGCGCCCGTGGCCGAGCCCATCGGCAACCCGAACTCGCGGATCGCCGCACTCAAGCTGGACAGCGGCAAGCTCGTGCTCGCCTACAACCCGTGGGTGCAGCACCGCTCCCCCATGCGGCTGTCGCTGTCGCCCGACAAGGGGCGGACGTGGGAGCACACGGTGGACGTGGAAGCACAGTCCGGGCCCCAGTTCACCTACCCGCTGCTGACCCAGAGCAGCGACGGTTACGTGCACATGGTCTATTCCTACAACCGCAACAACATCCGGCACGTCGTCTTCAACGAGCAATATCTGCGCGACGCGGTCGGCCTGCTCTCCAATTACCCGGAGCACACCATCACCGAATTCAAGAACGGCGTCCGGCGAAATGTCGTGCGCCAATGCAGCTATGCGCCCTCGAAGGAGACTGCATGACCGGGAAGGCCCTCGCGCTGCTCGCGCTCGCCGCCACCGTGATCACCGTCCCCGCCGACGCCTCCGCGGCCGCCTGCACGGACATCCCGAACAAGTACAACAAGCCGTTCAGCGTCTGCGACGACGAGCTGTTCGTCTTCGCCGCCAACTACAAGCCGTTCGAGGGGACCGTCGACGCGAACCGGCAGGGCACCAGGGTCTTCGACGAGGTCATCGGCAACAGGCTGCGGGCGGCGTTCCCCAACGTCAAGATCAAGTACGCGACGTGGGACCTGCCGATCCGGTACGAGGACATCAAGAAGGCCGGCGTCGTCCCCGACATCGTCATCGACGACCCGCGCACCCGCATCGACCGGGACCTGGAGCCGCTGGGCTGGGTGGGCGACCTCACGCCGTCGCTGCAGCAGGCCGGCATCGACCTGGGCACGCTCAACAAGGCAGCGGTCGAGCTGGTCAAGTCGCGTTCCGACGGCGGCGTCTACGGGGTGCCGCTGTTCATCGACGAGCACCTGCTGCTCTACAACAAGAAGATCTTCGACAAGTTCCGCGCGCCGTACCCCAAGCCGGGGATGACGTACGACGAGGCGTACAGGCTGGCCAAGCGCCTGACCAGGGACGACGGCCTGGACCACTACAAGGGCTACATGCAGCACCCCGACCAGTATCTGGAGTTCAACCAGCTGGGGCTGTATCCGTTCCAGCCCACGACGGGCGAGGAGCCCAAGCCCGAGGACGTCAAGGTCAGCATCACCGGCGACGGCTGGAAGCAGCAGGTGGAGAGCCTGTACCGATTCCTGCTGATCCCGCGCAACGAGTTCACCACCGTCAACGACTTCTTCAAGGGCGACATGAGCAGGCCGGGCCACCTGGCCATGGCGGTCGAGACGCTGTCCAGGCTGAACATGTACGCCGGACACGAGCTGTTCATCGAGGACGGCGACGAGGAGTCGTTCGCCGAGTCGGCCAAGAGCGTCGACATCGGCGTCTCGGCGGTGCCGGTGCTGACGGCCGGGTCGAAGGCGGTCTACCAGCCGAACGTGCGGGCCGCGTTCATTCCCCCGGGGTCGGCGAAGAAGGAGCAGGCGCTCGCCATCGTGAAGTGGCTGGTGTCCGAGGAGGGCCAGACGGAGCTGTCCCGGCAGGGCGTCAAGGCGGTCCTGCAGACCCCGGGCGTGGTGTCGAGCTTCGGCAAGAGCGTGCCCGAGCTGGCGAAGATCGACACCACGGCCGTGTACTGGGGCGAGAACGCCGCCGTGACGAACTACCAGAACACCGAGTACTGGGACCTGCCGCTGTGGCAGGTGTTCCGCCAGCATGTGCTGCGCGACGGCATGACGCCTGAGCAGTCGCTGACGGTGGCCGAGCAGCAGGACATCCCCGCCTACATCAAGGCGCAGGCCGCCGCGGGGAAGGACTGGTGAGCCATTCCCCGTCCGTGGAGCGCTGGGGCGTCCACGAGATCAAGCTGGCCGGTCCTGCCGACGGGAACCCCTTCGCGGAGGTGCGCCTGTCGGCCCGGTACCAGTACCGCAACCGGATCGTGGAGGCCGAGGGCTTCTACGACGGCGACGGCGTCTACCGCGTCCGGTTCATGCCGGACGCGGTGGGTCCGTGGCGGTTCACCACCGTCAGCAATGTGGATGAGCTGGACGGCGTTTCCGGAGGGTTCGAGGCGACCCCGCCCGGTGCCGGGAACCACGGTCCGGTGCGGGCGGTGGCAACGGGGTTCGCGTATGCGGACGGCACGCCGTACCTGCCGTTCGGCACGACCTGCTACCACTGGACACACGACATGGACGAGGCCCGGGAGCGCGAGACCTTGCGCACGCTCGCGGTCTCGCCCTTCAACAAAGTCCGCATGTGCGTGTTGCCGACCGGCCGGATGAAGCCGCCGGAGGTGCCGTTCGCCGGCGAGGATCCGCACGGGCTGGACAAGACACGGTTCAACCCGGTCTTCTTCCGCCACCTGGAGGCCAGGGTCGCCGACCTGCGCGATCTCGGCGTCGAGGCCGACGTGATCCTCTTCCACCCGTACGACGAGGGCCTGCGCGGGATCGAGGACATGGGCCGCGACACCGACCACGCCTACCTGCGGTACGTCATCGCGCGGCTGGCCGCGTACCGCAACGTGTGGTGGTCGGCCGCCAATGAGTACGACTTCAACCCGGCCAAGACGGTCGCCGACTGGGACGACATCCTGCGCACGATCCAGCGGCTGGACCCGTACGAGCATCTGCGGTCCATCCACAACGGGACGCGCATGTACGAGGTCGCGACCCTGTACGACTTCACCAAGCCCTGGGTGACGCACCAGAGCATCCAGCACTGGGACGCCACCCCGACCGACGCCTGGCTACGGGCCTGCCAGAAACCAGTGGTGATCGACGAGATCGCCTACGAGGGCGACGCGGGCAAACGGTGGGGCAACATCACCGGGGCCGAGCTGGTGGAGCGGTTCTGGGAGGGCATGGCGCGCGGCGGGTACGTCGGGCACGGCGAGGTGCTGAGCGGCGGGCCCGGGCGGCCGTGGCTGGGCAACGGCGGCACGCTGCTCGGGGAGAGCCCGGCCAGGATCGCCTTCCTTCGCACGATCATGGAGGAGCGCCGGGACGGCACGATCCTGCGGTACCTGGGGCGGCGGCAACCCGCACAGGTCACGGTCGAGCTGCCGCCCGAGCGCGGCTACAAGGTCGAGCTGATCGACACGTGGAACATGACCATCACCCCGGTGGACAGGGGGCACCGGGGCCGGGTGCGGGTGGGGTTGCCGCGGCGGCCGTACCTGGCGTTGCGGATGACGAGGACATGATGATCTTCACTTCCATGGGGACCACGGCGCTCGGCTGGCATCTGCACGGCGAGAAGCGGCGCGCGCGGACGCTCGCCGCGCTGGAATCGTCGCCGTTCGACCGGGTGCGGATGGCGGCCTTCGCCTCACGATGCTCGCTCGACTCCCTGGAGGAGCGGGTGGCCGAACTGGGCGCGATCGGGGTGACCGCGGAGCTGGTGCTGCTGCATCCCGGCGACGGGGTGGCGGACGCGGGGGCGGCGGCCCGGTACGTGGCGGAGGTGGTGCCGCGGTTCGCCGCGTACCCGAACGTGTGGTGGTCGCTGACCACCGACCCTTCACCTTTTCCCGATATTTCCGAGCATGACTGGGTGCGGCTGGCCGAGTTGGTGGCCGAGGAGGACCCCGGCCACCGTCCCGTGTCCATCACCGTTCCGGCGGACTCGCCGCTGCTGTGGCGGCGGGCGTTCACGCACGGGAGCGTGCGTGCGCGCAGTCCGCGGGACGCGTGGATGGAGACGCGGGATCACCACAAGCCGGTGTTGATGGACATGTGCGGATATGAGGGTGATGTGGATGACCCGTGGCGGAGCCTGACCGCCGAGGAGGTTGTCGCCCAGGCGTGGGACGGGGCGGTGCGCCGCCGGCCTGTGACGCATGGGGAGTCGTACCTGGACGAGGACGGTCTGACCTGGGCGGAGGCCGGAGGGACGCTGGCGGGCGCGGCCGTGGCGCGGCTGGCGGTGCTGCGGCGGGTGCTCGCCGAGACGCCGGTGGAAGCGCGTTACCGGGACAGGGACGCGCCGATGCTGGAGGTTCCCGGCGAGTTCTACCTGGAGTTCTGCGGGGAGCATCGGTTTCCGCAGCGGGAGTTCGACGTGCCGCCGGGGAGGTACGAGGTCGAGGTGATCGACACGTGGGAGATGACGGTCGACTCGCTGGGGGTGCGGGAAGGCGGCACGCTGACGGTGCCGCTCCCGGCGACCACCGGCCAGGCCATCCGCCTGCGGCGCCGCCGCCTATGACGTCAACGGGGTCCGGGGTGGTGGCCGCACTCGCGGAGGCGGGCGGGAAGCTGGTCGAGGTCGTGGCGGGCCCAGGCGGGCCCGAAGTGTGCCTGCGTCGCCGCGACGCGGACGGCCCGCACCTGCGGGCGCCACTGCACAGCGTGCTCACTGCCTCCACGGGCCGCCCTTGGCGCATCGAGCCCGCCCGCCCGGGCTCCGTCCGGGTGCGGCAGGCGAACCCGCCCGGCAGGACCGCCGTGCTCGCCGCCCCGACCGGCGTCGCCACCGGCGCGGCGGGCGGGGTCGTGGTGGTGACAGCCGGGATCGGGCCGCTCAGTGCCCGGCTGGAGCTGACTTTCACCCCCGATGGCCTGCTCGCCGTCACCACCACGTGGCGCAACGACTCCGACCGCGAGATCACCGACGTGGCGGTCGGGCTCCTGCTGCCGATCCCCTGCGCCGACGCCCACGTCACCATGCCCGGCGTCCTCTACAACGGCAACCCCTCCTCCGACCCCGACCGCCGGGTCCCCCGCATCGACCGCGGCGGTTACGTGTGCGAGGAGCACCGCCTGCCCATCCCCGCCGTCAACGCCGCCTGGGACGGCCGCTACGTCAGCCTGTTCGCCCACCCCACGGCCCGCCGCGCCCAGGACGGCACCGTCGCCTACGACTCCTTGGGCGTGGTGCGATCACCGAATGGCCTCACGGCGGCGGCCATGTCGGGTGTGATCATGTTCGACGGCGAGCCGGACGTCTGCTACGTGAGCAAGGCTGAGGTGGCGGACCGGCCGATCGGCTACCGGGACCTGGCCCCCGGGGAGACGATCAGCACCCGCCACACCCTCGATTGGGGCTCGGTCGAGCCGCGCGGGTTCGGGTTCAGGACGCTCGTTCATACAGCCCCTCGCCTCTATCAGGAGACAGGGGCCAGGCCGCTCCCCCTCACGGAGATCATCCGGCTGAAGACGACGGCCATGGACGCACGCTGGGCGGGCACCGGCTACCTCGCCTACCAGGGCACCCGCCACCGCCGCCCCCGCTCGTACCTGTACGGCTGGACAGGACAGTGCATGAAGCTGGCCCGCTGCGACGCCCTGCTGGGGCTCGACTGCGACGAGCCCGAGCGGGTCGAGCGCGCCCGCCGCGCCGCGGACTTCTACGTCGAGGGCAGCGCAACGCCGGTGCGCGGCGTGCGCTCCGGCCGCTACCTGCTCGACGACGGCACGTGGGAGATGTTCCGCAAGGACGGCGCCGAGTTCGTCTCCAGCCGCGCCCACGGCGAGACGATCGCCGACCTGGCCGAGTTGGCGCTCCAGTTCCGGGAGGCGGGCCTGGAAGTACCGCCGGCGTGGGAGGAGGCGGTGGAGGACGCCGCCGCGCTCTTCTGGCACACGAGGCTGCCCGAGGGCGTCGTCCCGCTCGGCTGGACCCCGGAGGGCACGCCGGTCACGCGCCTGGTCTCCGCCGCGGGAGCCGCCTGCGTGCAGGCCATGCTGGGGGCGTACCGGCTCAGCGGCGAGCGCGTGTGGCTGCTGCGGGCCGAGGAGGTGCTCAGCCGCTACCACCGGCTGCACGCGGCCACGTTCGAGCGGCCGTTCGCGCACGCCACCCTGGACGCCTCCGGCGAGGACAAGGAGGCCGGGATGTACTACTTCCAGGCCGCCTTCGACCTGTACCGCCTGACCGGCCGCGAGGTGTACGCGGAGTGGGCGGAGGCGGCGGCCGCATGGCTGCTGACGTTCGTCTACGTGTGGTCGCCGGAGTTCGACGCGGGCAGCACGTTCGAGCGGCGCGGCTTCAAGGCGTGCGGCTGGCCGTCGGTCAGCGTGCAGAACCACCACCTCGACGTGTTCTTCCCAACTTCCGAGCTCATGGAGTTCGGCCTGGCGACCGGCCGCCCCGGGTACGCGGAGCGGGCAGAGACGATCCTGCACGCCATGGGCCAGGGCGTCTGCACCGAGCCCGGCGACTGGGGCTTCGAGACGCCCGGGGAGCAGGGTGAGGGGTTCTTCCAGACCAACTGGCAGCGCAAGGGCGAGGCGAACACGTGGAACCCGTCCTGGGTCATCGCGCTGCCCCTCTATCACGCGCTGCGCATCAGGAAGGTGTCATGAACGAAGCGGAGGCCTGGCGGTACGCGGACGAGATCCGGGACCGGGTCCGCCCGCCCGAGTTCCCCGACCGGTGGTTCGACCTCACCGACTTCAGTTCTGGGGAGGAGTGGACCAGGGCGTTCCAGGCCGCCATCAAGGAGTGTCACGAGGCGGGCGGCGGCCACGTGCGGGTGCCCGCGGGGACGTACCCGACCGGCGCGATCCACCTGCTCAGCAACGTCGACCTGCACGTGGAGGCAGGCGCCCGGATCCTGTTCAGCACCGATCCCGCCGACTACCTGCCGGCCGTGTTCACCCGTTTCTCGGCCATCGAGTGCTACAACTACTCGCCCTTCATCTACGCGCACGGTCAGGAGAACATCGCCGTCACCGGTGGCGGGGTGCTGGACGGCGCGGCGGGGCCGGAGCACTGGTGGCCGTGGGTCGGGACGCCGGAGTTCGGCTGGCGACCGGGCATGCCGCACGAGGCGGAGGACTGGGCAGAATTGCAACGTATGGCGGCGGAGGGGGTGCCGGTCGAGGAGCGCGCGTTCGGGGCGGGCCATTACCTGCGACCCAACATGATCCAGCCGTACCTGTGCCGCAATGTGCTCATCGAAGGCGTCAGGATCGTCCGCTCCCCCATGTGGGAGATCCATCCGGTACGGTGCGAGAACGTCCTCGTGAGAAACGTGTCGATCCACTCGCGCGGCCCCAACAACGACGGCTGCGACCCGGAGTCGTGCCGGTCGGTGGTGATCTCGGGCTGCGTGTTCGACGTCGGCGACGACTGCATCGCCATCAAAGCCGGACGAGGCCCCGACGGACGGCGCGTCGGGGTCGCGTGCGAGGACGTGCTGATCGAGGACTGCGACATGCGCTACCGATACGGCTCGGTCGCCATCGGCACCGACACGACCGGAGGCATCCGCAATGTGTTCGTCCGCCGTTGCCGCTGGGGCGGACCGGGGCTCTACTTCGGCCTCTACATCAAAACGAACTCGGTGCGCGGCGGCTTCGTGGAGAACGTCTTCGTGAAGGACGTGGAGATCAGCGAGCTCACCAAGGAGGCGGTCTCGATCGACCTCTATCACGGCGACGGGCACACGGGCGACGAGAGCCCGGTGGTCCGCAACATCAACGTGACGGGGATACGGAGCGACCGGACGCGGAGCGCGTACCTGCTGCGGGGCTATCCCGAGCAGCCGCTGCGGGAGATCACGATCAGGGACAGCTCGTTCAACCGGGTCGAGCGGGCCGACGTGGCGAACGACATCAAGGGCTTCGCGGTGTCGGCCGTCACGGTGGGCGGATCGCCGGTCGAGCTGGAGCCGGACGTCTAGCAGGCTGTCCAGCCTGCGACGCTGCGATTACACAGAAGCTCAGAGCTTGATCACGTCGAGACCGGGCATCTCGTCGTAGGCCGAATCCTGAGTGACGATGACCATGGGTTCAAAGCGCCCGGCGAGTTGGTGGGCGGACAGCCGCCGGGCCGATGTCTCGGCGTCGCGAGCCTGGAGCACACCTAGCCTGAGCTCGCCGAGTGTCACCACTGAGACGCCCCATTCGTAGTCCACGAACCGAGCGGTACCTCGACAGCAGAGACCCACATGCCACAAGCGTAGAAGCTGCGCGACGTCCGTAGCAAGATCTACATGGCTAACCACTCGTGAACGTGGCCGGCGGTCTCGTTCTCCTCGATCTCTCAGCCCGTGAGGACGCGGGCGAGGGTGTGCAGGATCTCCGGGGCCGTTCCGGGTGGTGGGGAGACGCGGAGCACGGGCTCGCGTAGATCCAAAGGGGCGCGGGCGACGGGTGCGACACCCACGAGCAGGCCCGCCTGGGCCGCGCGTGATCGGGCGCTGTCGGTTGAGTCGCCCGGCGGCGGTCTGAGGGTCACGATGGCGGAGGGCTCGTCGAGCGGCTCGACCACCCGCCAGCCGCCGACGCCGTCAAGGATGCGCCGCGCCATGCCGCCGAGGCCCGCCAGGTGGGCGTGCACGGCGGCGGGATCGAGGGCTCGGTGTTCCTGTGCCGCAACGCCGAGCCCGATCCGGGCCGCGATCGCGCCCTCCGAGCCTTCGTACCGGATCGCGCCGGGCAGCGGAGACAGCTCGTCCAGGATCGCCCCCGTCGGAGACGGCTCGTCGCCGAGCGCCCATGATGGCCGGCCAGCCGCCCAGACGTGGCCGCCGAGCGTCGGGGCGGCGGCGTCCATCTCCGGGGTGAGGCCTGGCACGATGAGGAAGCCGACGCCGCGCGGCCCGGCCAGCCACTTGCGGGACGTGCCCACATAGGCGGTCGCGCCCACGTCGCCGACGCGTACCTGGCCGACGGACTGGCAGATGTCCAGCACCAGCGCCACCCCGGCGGCCCGGCACAGTGCGCCGATCTCCGCGGCGGGCTGCACGACTCCCCGGTGGGAGGCGATGTGGACCACGCTGACCAGGTCCAGGCCCGCCGACAACATGGATCGCAGCCCGTCCAGGTCGAGGCGGGAGTCGTCGTCCGCGGGCAGTTCGACGAGCGTCCAGCCACGTTCCCAGGCCAGGCGGCGCAGCAACATCAGCGTGCTGCCGTACTCCGTACGGGCGAAGCCGACGCGGCTGCCCGGTGGCAGCCGCCAGCCGCCGAGCAGCGCCGCCATCGCCGCCGTCCCGCTCTCCAGGAACGCGACGTCGGCGGGACCCGCCCCGACCAGGGCAGCCAGCGCCGACCGGGCCGGGATGAGGTCCGGCTGGGCCGCGTAGCCGCCGCGCTCCCGCTCCAGCCGCAGGTGGGCGACCACGGCGTCGAACGTGCGGTCGCTGGGCACGTTGCACCCGGCGGCGTCCAGCAGCCCGGGCGGCACGACGGTCCGCGCCGCCCGCCAGGCCTGCGCGACGACGGTCTCCCCGTTCAGCCGGCTCGCGGCGGTCACGCCTCGGCCAGGAGGAGGGCGAAGTCGCCGGCCGGGTCGGTGTACCAGCGGCGCATGGCGAAACCGGCGGCCGCCAGTTCGCGGCGCAAACCGTCCGGGCGGAACTTGGCGCTGATCTCGGTACGCGTCTCCTCCCCTTCGGCGAAGTCCACGGTCAGGCCGAGCCCGCCGATCCGCACCCGCATGGCCCTGGAGGCGCGCAGCCGCATCTCGATCCAGTCGTTGCGCTCGTCGTACAGGGCGACGTGCTCGAAGGCGTCCGGCTCGAACCCGGCGTCCAGCTGCCGGTTGACGACGTGCAGCACGTTGCGGTTGAAGGCGGCCGTCACCCCGGCCACGTCGTCGTAAGCCGCGACCAGCCGCCCCCGGTCCTTCACCAGGTCCGCCCCGAGCAGGAACGTGTCCCCGGGGAGGAGGCTGTCGCGTACCTCCTTCAAGAAGACCTCCCGGGCGGCGGGATCCAGGTTCCCGATGGTGCCGCCGAGGAAGGCCACCATCCGCCGCCCTGTCCGCGGCAGCAGGCGCAAATGCCGTTCGAAGTCGGCGCACACGGCCTGGACGGCGAGCCCCGGGTAGCGGGCGGCCAGCCGGTGCGCCGCCGACCGCAGCGTGACCGCGTCCACGTCCACCGGCGTGTAGCGGCGCAGCGTCCCGGCCTCGGTGAGGGCGTCGAGCAGCAGGACGGTCTTCTCGCTGGTCCCCGACCCCAGCTCGACCAGCGTGTCCGCGCCGCTGGCCGCCGCGAGCTCGCCGGCCCGCGCCCGGAGGATGGCCAGCTCGCGCCGGGTGGGGTAGTACTCGGGCAACCGGGTGATCTGGGAGAACAGGTCGCTGCCCACCTCGTCGTAGAACCACTTGGGCGGCAACCATTTGGGGGTCGCGGTCAGGCCGGTTCTGACGTCGTGTTCGAGGGCGTTGCGCAGGTAGTCGCGGTCAAGATGGTTGATCAACTGCACGGTGGACTGGCTGATAGGCACAAGATCTCCTGGGAGTCACAAAGGCTGGACGCGTACGCCATCGGAGGAGGTGGCGAGCAGCAGGCTCCGCTCCGGCACGGCCTGCCACCCGGGCAGGTCGTCGAGCGGCTCGCTCGCCACGAGCACGCCGTCCTCTGAGGGGCGGTGGAAGAGGGTGTCGCCCCAGACGGTCGCGGCGAGCGACGTGCCGTCGGAGGCGAGCAGGTTCAGGCGGGCGCCGGGGTCGTGCGCCCCGGCTTTCAAGACGACCTCGGAGAGCGACTGGCCGAGGTCGAGCCCGGTACGCAGCCGCTGGAACACGGCGGCGGCGAGCCAGGCCGAGTCGCAGGCGCTCTCGGCAGCGTCGGCGAGGTCCCTGACCGCGTCCCGCGCGACGCGGCCGTTGTGGCTGAGCAGCCACGGCCCGTCGGTGAAGGGCGCGGTGGCACTCTCCTCGACCGGCATGCCGGAGGTGGCGCAGCGCACGGCCGCAAGCAGGCAGCCGGAGCGGGCCACCTGCGCGAGCGCGGGCAGGTTGGCGTCCGCCCAGATCGGGATCGAACGGCGGTAACGGATGGGTTCGGCGCGGGCCGGGTCGTACCAGCCCATGCCGAAGCCGTCGGCGTTGACCGTGCCGTGCCGCTGCTGCCGGGGCGCGTAGGACTGCGTGTGCAAACCGTGCTCGGGCTCGTGGATGAGCGTGGCGGCGGGTCTCGGCGCGCCGAGCCAGGCCGCGTGGCGGCACACTAGCGCTGCTCCGCGGTGCGGGCGCAGCGGAACCCGGTGAAAATCTGCCGGCGGATCGGATAGTCCCAGTTCCTGAACGTGGTGCGGACCGCGGCGGGGTCCGCCGCCCACGAGCCGCCGCGCAGCACGCGGTAGTCCCGGCCGAAGAAGACCTCGCTGTACTCGCGGTAGGGGAAGGCGCTGAAGCCGGGGTAGCCGCCGAACCAGGTGTCGGTCCACTCCCACACGTCTCCGACCATCTGCTCGGCCCCGTACGGGCTCGCCCCGCCGGGGTAGGCGCCGAGCGGTGCGGGCCGGGCCGCCCGGTGCCCGAGGTTGGCGAGCTCCGGGGTGGGGTCCTGATCGCCCCACGGGTACTTGCGGGCCCGGCCCGCCGCGGCGTCCCAGCCGCACGCCTTCTCCCACTCGGCCTCGGTGGGCAGCCGTTTGCCCGCCCAGCGGGCGTAGGCGTCGGCCTCGTACCAGCACACGTGCTGGACCGGCTCATCCATCGGCACGGGCTCGGTGCGGCCGAACCGGCTGCGCCACCACGTGCCACCGTCCTTGACCCAGAACAGCGGGGCGAAGACGCCGCTCTCCTGCCGCCACCGCCACCCCTCGGGCGTCCACCAGCGCTGGTCGTGGTAGCCACCGTCCTCGATGAACGCGGCGTAGGCGGCGTTGCCGACGGGCAGCCGATCGATCCAATAGGCGGGCAGGTCGATCCGGTGGGCGGGGCGTTCGTTGTCGTAGGCCCAGGGCAGGGTGTCGGTGCCCATCAGGAACGAGCCTGCGGGGACGTACACCTCCTCCGCGCCGCCCGCGCGACCGGGCGGCAGGTCGCTGTCGCGTACCATGCCGGGCTGACGCGACAGCTGCAGCGTGGCGAGCATGGTCTCGTCGTGCTGGTGCTCGTGCTGGATCACCAGGCCGAACACGAACCCGTCGCGACGCAGCGGGCTCGGGTCCTCCAGGTCGACGGCGTCCAGGACGTCGAGCACGCGGCCGCGTACGCCGCCGATGTAGTCCCGGGCCTCGGCCGGGCGCAGGAACGGCAGCGTGGGCCGATCCTTGCGCGGGGTCTTGAAGGCGTCGTAGATGTCGTCGATCTCGGGCCGGAGCGGCGTGATGCCCGCCGCCGCCCGCAACACCCACAGCTCCTCGTAGTTGCCGACGTGCGCGAGGTCCCATACCAGGGGCGACATCAGCGGCGAGTGCTGGCGGACGAGCAAATCCTCATCCGCCTCCGTATAGGTCAGCGACCGGTCGCGCACCGCGATCAGCTGGGCCGCGATGCGTTCCTTGAAGTCGTTCACACTCGTCCCCCTTCGGTCAGCCAGGCCTCCGGGCCCAGATCTATGAGGTCGGCCGCCGGCGAGCGGCCGGGTGTCACGTGCCGGTCGGCGAAGGCGGCCACCTCGCCGACCAGGGCGGGCGTCGCGCCCAGGCGGGGCAGCGCCTCGAGCGCGGCGCGGAAGCACGCCTCCGCCGCTTTTGCCAGCCGCGGGTCCGCCAGCCCGCACCGCGCGGCCTCCGCCCACATCTCCCGGTACGGTTCCGCGGCGGCCAGCGCCGCGTCGGCGGCCCGGTCGTCGGCGATGAGCGCGCAGGTCACGGCCACGCACACCGGCCAGGTCGCCGGGTGCTGGGCGTCGAGGTAGCGGATCTCCAGCCAGCCGCGGGGGCGTACCGGAGGGAACACCGTCGTGGCGTGGTAGGCCAGATCCGCCGCGGTGGGCTCGCCGGTCGCCAGCCAGTCGCGGAAGGTCGAGCCGTCGCGGACCGGCCGGCAGCGGTTTCCGTCCTCCCGCACCATCATGAGCCGGGCGTCGAGCAGATAGTCCGCCCAGTCGGCGGCCGGGTCACCGGACCCGCGGACGGGGGCCGTCCTGGTGGGGTCAAGGTGTTCCCACACGGCCTGACGGCCGGACATCCAGCCACAGGTGCGGCCGGCGCTGAGCGGGGAGTTGGCGAAGGCCGCGGTCAGGACGGGGCCCAGCAGGTGCGCCCGCTCCCAGCGGGTCTCCGGCCGCTCACCCAGGTCCAGGTTGACCTGGATGGAGGCCGTCGAGCACATCATCAGCGGCCCGTAGGGACCACCGAAGAACTCCGCCATGGCCTCGTACCTGGGCAGGCTCAACTGGCGCCGGGGCGGCCGTACCGGATCGAGGCCCACGCCCACCAGCGCCAGGCCCGCGGCCGCGAGGGCGCGGCGGGCGACGTCCAGGTCGGCGGCCAGCGCGTCGATCGCGCCGGGCAGCGGCCCCGCGGCCCCGGAGAGCTCCAGCTGGCCGCCCGGCTCGAACGTCACCCGGCTCCCGCCGGGCAGCGCAGGCAACGCCCGCGCGACCTCCTCCAGCGGCACGTGCCTGGCGGACTCGGCCTGGTCGAAAATCAGGAACTCCAGCTCGACGCCCACCCGGTCGCCGCCGCCTGCGCGGAAGCACCGGCGGGCGTAATCCGCCACTTCCGAGGCGTCGTCGAGCGGCGCATCCGCACTGTCCGCCGTTTCGGAGGCCCCCTCGGTCTCTGAGTCGTCCTCGATCGGCGTCGGCCCGGTCGTCACGTGGCGCATGGGTCTACAGACCCGCGAGCCACGTAAGCGTTACAGGGGAATTCTCAGGCGGGTCGCCGGTTCCTGAAGGCGGACATCAGCCGCTCCCGCGTGCCGTGCGACAACTTCTCGGCGGGCTGGTCGCCGAGGGCGCGAACGGTCGTGCGGAATTGGTCGACATAGTGCCCGCAGTCCTCACAGCAGGCCAGATGGACCTCGATCCCGGCGCGGGACGGCTGGTCGAGGGCGTCGTCGAGGTAGGCGGTGATGACTTCCACCAGTTCGCCGCACGTGAACCGCTTCACGACGTTGCCCGCCTTACCCTCTGCGATATGAACCGCTTCACCTATTCTGCCTGCTTCACCGACTGGAAGTAGTCCTCCAGCCGCCCGCGGACCACCGCACGCGCGCGATGCAGCAGGACCCGCTGGTTGGCCGCTGAGATCTCCAGGATCTCGCAGACTTCCTCGGAGGTACAGCCCTCCACGTCACGCAGCGTGATCACGATCCGCTGCCGCGGCGGCAGCCCGGCCAGCGCCTCTCCGATGAGGCCGCGCACCTCCGCGGCGAGCGCCTGGCTCTCCGGGGTCGGCCAGACCGCGGGCGACTCCTTCCAGCTTCCCGGCAGGGCGGCGTCCGTGCCGTGGAACCGCGAGGGATCGACGGTCGGTCCGGCGTCCAGTTCGAGGGCGCTCCACGGCAGTGTACGGCTCTCCCGCACGCTGCGCTTCTTCGCCGTGTTCACGAGGATGCGGTAAACCCACGTCTTGACCGACGAGCGGCCCTCGAAACCGTCGATCGCGCCGATCACCGCCAGCCAGGTGTCCTGCACGACCTCCTCCGCGGAGTCGTCGGTGGACACGTATGTCCTGGCCACCCGCAGCATGCCCCGCGACCAGATGTCGAGCAACGCCGCGAACATCGCCTCATCGCCCGCCCGCAGAGCCGAGACGACGACGTCATCCGGGGGCAGCGTGCTGCCCGCGAAAGACCCCACGATCGCTTTCCCTCCCCGTCGAGCGGCGTTGGGGACATCATCACACGGCCACCGGAGCCGTCGTTCCTCCCCCCATCTTGCAGGCGGCGCGGCAGTGTGGAAACCGGGCAGGCGCGAGGGAGTGCCGTCGCCTGAGCCGCCGAACGGAGTGAGGCCATGAGCAGGCGGCGGCATATGGCGACCGAGCCCGCCTCACGGAGTGAGGCCAGGAATTCAGTGCATGGGCGCCCAGACGGTCATCGAGCCGGCGCCGCGGTTGGCCCACGCGTAGTACGGGACGAACGTGAGTGCGACCGGGCCCGCGTGCTCCGGTTCCCTGGGCGCAGCGGCGGTGCGGTAGGGGAAGCCGCCGTCGTCCTCCCGGTGCACATGGACCCGGCCGCGCCCGGTGACCGGCACCACGTCGGCAGGCAGCCCGGCCACGGCCCTCCCGTCGGCGAGCCCGGCCGTCGTCGCCAGGCACAGGTCGTCGACGGTCACGCCGGGATGGTCGGCCTGCTCCAGGCAGTAGACGAGCGGGCCGCGCTCCACGGCGACCTGCCCGCGGGCCACGTCCAGCCGGGGCACGGCGGCCGTCAGGCGGGGCCGGATCCCGAGGTCCATGACGACCCGGTCGCCCGCCCGCCACCTGCGTGTGATGCGGTGGTAGCCGCCCGGCTCGGCGGGCCGGCCGTCCACGCCTGCCGCGTGGGCCCAGGCGGGGACGCGGGCCGACAGCGTCCAGTGGCGGTCAGGGGTCTCGCGGACGACGATCTCGACGCGGCCGCTCCACGGGTAGCCGGTGTCCACCTCCAGCAGCACCTCGCCGGCGCGGACCGTGCCGGGCGCGTACAGGTGGAGCTGGACGCCGTCGCCGTCCTGAGTGGCCAGGTAGTGGTCCAGCGAGGACAGCAGGCGCATCACGTTCGGGGGGCAGCAGGCGGTGCCGTACCAGTCCTGCCGGCCGCGTGCGGGGGCGCGCAGGTCGTCGGGATCGGCGCCGGCCCGCACGCGGAGCGCGTTGACGTAGAAGAAGCGGTCGCCGCCTAGCGAGACGCCGGGCAGCACGGCGTTGTAGAGAGTGCGCTCCATCAGGTCGGCGTACTCGGCGGCACCGGTGGCCAGCAACATCCGCCACGACCAGTGGACGCTGCCGATGGCGGCGCAGGTCTCGCAGTACGCCGTGTCGGGGGCCAGCTCGTGATGGCCGCCGAACGCCTCGCCGTACCAGTTGGAGCCGAGGCCGCCGGTGAGGTAGGTCTTGGTGGCCACCATGTCGCGCCACTGCCGTTCCGTGGCGGCGAGCAGGTCCCGGTCGGCCGTCTCGACGGCGACGTCGGTCGCCCCGGCGGCCAGGTACATCGCGCGCACCGCGTGCCCTTCGACCGTCGCGGCCTCCCGCACCGGCACCCGGTCCTGCCGGTAGCCGGGCCCGTGGTGGCCCTTGAGCGGGATGAGCGCGTGGCCGCGGGCGGCGACGAAGCGGCCGGCGAGATCCAGGTACGAGCCGCCGCCGGTCTCCCGGTACAGCTCCACCAGTGCCGTCTCGACCTCGGGATGCCCGTCGAGCGCATCTTGCGGAAGATCCTCGACGAGGTGGCCGGCGAAGCGGGTGGCGACCCCGAGCAGCGTGCGGTCGCCGAGCGAGCGACTGCCCGCGACCGCGGCCTGCATGAGGTGCCCGGCGCAGTAGAGCTCATGGCTGGAGGCCAGGTCACTGTAGCGTTCCCGGCCGGTGAGCTGGGTGTGCGTGTGAAGATAGCCGTCGGCGCACTGCGCGGCCGCGACGAGCTGCGCGCCTTCCTTGTACGCCCTGGCGAGGTCGTCGTCCTCGGCCCGGCCGCGTTCCCACGCCACCGCCTCCAGCCACTTGTACACGTCGGAGTCAGCGAAGATCTTTCCCCTGTGCTCCACTCGTGCACCCCGTGCGGCCTGCCTGAGGTTGTCGAAGGCGCCGGAGTCGCGCACCCGTTCGCCACCCAGGGGGATCGTCACCTCGCGGTTGACCCGCTGGCGCACGCCCCAGAAGCCGCCGCGCACGCGTCCGCGCGTCACGGGGCGCAGGGCCACCGCGGCGCCGGGGCGCGGCTCCACCACGGAGGACCGCTCATCGCTCATGCCTTTTATCCTCCCTCACCCAGACATATCCAACAAGATTCGAATATTTATGTCCAAGCGATGATCGCCGCGCTCCCCCTGCCAGGCGGCAGCCGGGTCACCGACTGCCCGGGCCTGGGAGCTGGATGGCCGGTTCCGGGCGGTGGATGCCGCGAGGGCGGTAGGCGAGCGCGTCCGAGACACCCAGATAGTCGGCGAGCAGCCAGATGATGGCCAGCCACATCTCGGTGCCCTGGAGTCCTGGCGTGCGGGTCGCGCCGCTCCCCCGGCTCAGGGCGAAGCTGAAGCCCGCGCCGTCCTGCCAGCCGCCTACCGCGCGGACGAGCCGCTCCCTGGCCCAGGCCTCGCCCTCCTCGCGGCGGTAGCGCGTCTGCTTGCCCGCCAGCCAGAGCGGGTGGATGACGTCGAGCACGTTGCAGGCGTTCCCGGCGTCCGGGCCGAAGTGGCGGGGGTCGCGCGCCTGGGCGAGCACGGTGTCGACAGCCCGCTCGGGGTACGGCAGCGGCACCGCGAACTGCGCGAACGTCCCCCGCGTGAGCCGGTAGAAGCCGTTGACCACCTGCAGCCAGTCCTGGTCCTGGTCCGGCTCGCCCCACATGCCGTGGGCCTGCGAGCACCTCGTCAGGAGCCACCCGTACAGGGTCTCGATCTCGCCGCGCAGGCCGAAGTCGGCGAGGTTGCGGTAGAGGCCGGTCCCGATGGTGTCCACCCACGAGCCGGCCGTCCACGCCTTTCGCTTCCAGTCGAGGGCGTCCAGGGCGGCGATCAGATCCTGTGAGCCGAGGTCGGCGACGGCGTGGACCGGGTGGCGGAAGCGGGCGCCGAGCAGGTCGAGCGCGTAGCCGACGCAGAGCACGTGGTACGCCGCGACTCCGTCGAGCGTCGGCGTTCCAGTGGCGCCGATCTCCGGGACCAGGCCGGTGGCGGCGTCCTGCCGATTCTGGAGGAACTCGACGATCTCGTCCCGCGCGGGGATCGGAGGCGGGCCGCCGAGCAGCAGGTCGGCGATCTCGACGGCGTCGCACCAGGCGCGCACGGTGGGCTCGGCGTCCGGGCGGTCCACGTAGCGCTCGCCGGTCCAGCAGCGGCGCAGCACCGCCTCGGCCTGGTCCCTGGCCCGGTCGGCGAATCCGGCGAGCAGCCGCGCCAGGTCGCCTTCCTCGGCGTCGCCATGCCCGGCCGCATGGGGCTGCGCGGACGGCGGGGCGGTGCTCTCCGCGACGGCGGCCTGGCCCGGCATCGCGACGTCGTCCGGCAAGGCGGCGGCCGCGTCGGGGGACTGGGCTGGGGCGGGGCGTGGGGTGCGGCGGTCGCGGATCAGGCGGGCCGGGTTGCCGGCGACCATGGCCCAGGCGGGCACGTCCTTGGTGACCACCGCGCCCGCCCCGACGACGGCATGATCGCCGATCGTCACCCCGTCGAGCACCACCACGTTCGACCCGATCCACACGTCGTCGCCGATGCGGATCCCCTTCGACGTGATCGCCTGCCGGAACACCGGCCGGTCCGGGGCGGCGCCATGGTTGAAGCCGAGCAGGGAGGTGTGCGCCCCCACCCGCACGGCGTTCCCGAGCACCACACGCCCGCGCGCCACCG
This sequence comes from Nonomuraea sp. 3N208, assembly GCF_052245935.1. NCBI lineage: Bacteria > Bacillati > Actinomycetota > Actinomycetes > Streptosporangiales > Streptosporangiaceae > Nonomuraea > Nonomuraea sp. 3N208. The sequence continues at coordinate 177,891 of NZ_JBQQBR010000023.1, forward strand.
AGTACGGGTTGAGCGTGCAGTCGTCCCCCATCACCACGTCGTCCGTGACGTATGCGTGGGCCGCGATGTAGCTGCGCTCCCCCAGGGTGAGCCGATCCGCGTACACGGCCGCCAGCGGCGAGATGAACACCTTCTCCGGCGCCTCCAGCTCCATCCGGCCGCGCAACCCCGCCACGTGGTCCGCCTGGGCCTGCCGGTCCTCCTCGGTCGCATGGCCCCAGAACAACCACGGGCAGAAGTCGAACTCGGTCATGTGATCAGCATCCTCTCCGTCGTCCCCAGCATCATCGACCACGAGTAGCGGCGGACCGCCAGCCGGTACCGCTCAGGCAGCGCGGGCCCGCAGGAGGCGCTGCCGATCCCCTGCTGGCCATGGTCCAGGTTCAGCCAGACCCGGCCGGAATCGCGCAGATCGTGGAGGCGGGCGGCGGCCTGCAGGTCCTCGCTCGTCCACCGGCGGGCGGTGAAGTCCACGTACGGCTCCGCGTCCACGCGCAGGGTCGCCAGTCCCGGGCCCGACACCTGCAGCCAGCGGGTCTCGACGTGGTTGCCGTTCTCCTGCGGGACGACGTACGGCGTCTGGAGGGCGTCGATGGGCCGGGAGAACCGGCCGACGCGGGCGGCGGCCCGGCTGTCCGCGTACGACTCCCCGGGGCCGCGGCCGAACCAGGTCACGTCGGTGTAGCCGCCCGGCAGGGCGAATCTCGCGCCCATCCGGGGCGGGCTCACGCTGAGGTGCCCGTAGGCGGTGTCGTGCCAGTCGCCGACGGGGTCGGCCTCGATCGTCAGGTGCAGCGTGCCGTCGTCGTCCTGCCATCGGTACGTGTACGTGGTGCGGAAGCCGAGGGTCCGGGTGGCGGGGCCGCTGCGGCCGCGTACGACGAGGGTGCGGTCGTCAGGTCGTTCGATGCCGTCGCCGCGGTGGACGAATCGGTCCAGGCCGACGGCCTCCCAGTCGGCGGCAAGCGTGTTCCTGGGGCCCTGACCCCGGTCGTTCTCGGTGGGCGCCCGCCACACGTCCAGCACCGGCCCGCTCAGCTCCACGTCCCCGACCCGGACCAGCCGCCCGCTCCGGGGCTCGAACACCGCCCGGCCGAGCCGCACTTCGTTGGAGTGCCCTCGCACGGCACCGCCTCCGGCAGACGGGGACGACGCCGACCCCGCTGCCGCACCGCCGCTGACGGGCGGGGGCCACGCCGGTCCCGACGCTGGACCGCCCACCGGCGGGCGCGGTGCGGGTCGGGCCGTTGCGCCGTCATGCCGGCGGCGGTGGGTGCCGGGGCCGAGCTTCGCCTGGCCGAAGGCGACCACGTGGCCGGCCGGCGCCCAGCGGGTGGTGGTGGCCAGGACGGCCTCGATCGTGATCCAGGTCTCACCTTCCGCCGCGACGCTCACCGCGGGCAGCGGCACCCGCACCGCCTCGCGCGGCCCGCAGCGCGGCACCGCCAGCACGCCGCCGCGCCCCTCGGGCGAGCCGCCCACTTCAACGCACTCTCCGTCAACCTCCACCCGCCACCGGAACTCCAGATGACCGAGATCGATCATGTCGTGCTTGTTGGTGACGCCCACTTCGCCCGCCACCACATCCACCACGATCCCGACGGGCTCGACGGCCTTGGCGAGCTCCGCCAGCCCCGGGGACGGCGTGCGGTCGGGAAACAGCAGCCCGTCCAGGCAGAACCGCCCCCCGTTCGGCCGGGCGTCAACGTCCCCGCCATGCATGAAGTACGACCGCCCCGCCTCATCCAGCCCGCGAAGCCCGTGATCGATCCACTCCCACACGAACCCGCCGCAGAACCGCTCGGAGAACTCCAGAATCGCCTGATAGTCGGCCAGGGACCCGGGCCCGTTCCCCATGGCGTGCGCGTACTCGCACAACAGGAACGGCAGCCCGCGCCGCCGCACGTCCTCGTCGGACCCGGCCACCACCCCGTCGGGCGCAGGCTCCTTGCGTTTCCCGATCCGCTCCAGATCCTCCAGCGACGGATACATCAGGCTGTAGAAGTCGGAGTGGCGGTAGGAGGGGTCCCGCTCGTAGTGCAGCGGCCGGCTCGGGTCGCGGCGCCGGATCCAGCGTTCGATGTCGCCGAACGCGGCCCCGCTCCCGCTCTCGTTCCCCAGCGACCACACCACCACGCTGGGATGGTTCTTGTCGCGCTCCACCATGCGGCGGGCCCGATCGAGCAGTGCCTCGCGCCACATCGGCTCGGCGGGCGGGTTGCCCTCCCAGCCTGCGTAGATGAAGCCGTGCGTCTCGATGTCGCACTCCTCGACCACCCACAGCCCGTACTCGTCGCACAACCGCAGGAACTCGGGGTGCGGGGGGTAGTGGGCGGTGCGCACGGCGTTGACGTTGTGCCGTTTCATCAGCTCGATGTCGCGGATCATGGTGTCGCGGTCCAGCGCCCGGCCGCGATCGGGATGGTGCTCGTGCCGGTTGACGCCGCGGAACAACACGGGCGCCCCGTTGATCAGCAGCCGCCCGCCGGCGATCTCGACGGTCCTGAAGCCGATCGCCAGGTCGATGCTCTCGCCGGCCGCCGACAGCGTGCCCCGGTAGAGTCGCGGCCGCTCGGCGCTCCACGGCTCGACGGCCGGGATCACGACCTCCTCCCCGGTGGGGACGGCCACCCCGAGCTCGGGGAGCTCGACGAGGCCTGGGGCGTCGGCGGTGACCAGGAGGGCGCCGGAGCCGTCCGGGGAGTACGTGGCGCGCACGGTGAAGTCGTCGATCCCGCTCACAGGCCGGGCCAGCAGCTCCACGTCGCGGAAGATGCCCGGCAGCCACCACATGTCCTGGTCTTCCAGGTAGCTGCCGGACGACCAGCGCTGCACGCGTACGGCCAGCAGGTTGCCGCACGGGCGCACCAGCCCTGTCACGTCGAACTCGAACGGCAGCCGGCTGCCCTTCGAGTGGCCGAGCAGCTCGCCGTTCAGCCACACGGTGCCGCAGGAGTCGACACCCTGGAAACGCAGCACGGCACGGCAGGACGGCCAGCCCGCGGGCAGATCGAAGCGGAGCCGGTAGTCGCCGGTCGGGTTGTCGTCGGGCAGCCGGGGCGGGTCGATGGGGAACGGGTAGGCGGTGTTGGTGTAGAGGGGGCGGTCGTGCCCTTCGAGCACCCAATGCGATGGCACCCGGATCGGCTCCCAGCCGGTGTCGCCGAGTCCGGGGTCCGGCAGCGCGGGACCGGTGCCTTCGGCCGTGCGGGACAGCCGGAAGCGCCACATGCCGTTGAGCGACTGCATCGGCGCGTCGGAGACGAAGTCGGCCCGCGGCGCCCGCCGCCCGGAGCCGGGACAGGGATCCTCGTGGAATTCTTCCATCCACACCACCCGAGATGCATTGACATGTCGTAGTGAATAAATATACCAATGGCGCGTGAGCCGGTTCCTGCCCGACTGGGCCTCGCTGCGTACGCACCGCATCCCGCGGTGGTTCGCGGAGGCGAAATTCGGTATCTGGTCGCATTGGGGACCGCAGTCCGTGGCCCGCTCCGGCGACTGGTACGCCCGCCACCTCTACGGCATGCAGCCCTGGTCCGAGCCTTGGGAACACCGCCGTGCCACCCGCCAGCAGGCCCACCACCGTGCCCACTTCGGCCGGGGCGGCGCGAAGGACCTGTTCCCGCGCTGGCGCGCCGAACGTTTCGACCCCGACGAGCTGATCGACCTGTACGTCTCCAGCGGCGCCCGCTACTTCGTCGCCCTGGCCGCCCATTGCGACGACTTCGCCCTTTGGGACTCCCGCCGGCACGCGTGGAACGCGACGCGCATCGGCCCGCGCCGCGACATCGTGGGCGCGTGGGAGAAGGCGGCCCGGGCGGCCGGGCTGCCGTTCGGCCTCAGCTTCCACAACAACTGGACCTGGCGCTGGCTCGACGTGGCACACGGCACGGACCCGGTGACCGGCGAGCCACACGACGGCGCGCTCCAGGCGAGCGACGGCAAGGGCGTTTGGTGGGAGGGCCTCGACCCGCGAGAGCTCTACCCGCCCAGGCACGCCCCGGGCGCCAAGCCCCCGCCCCAGGTCGCCGCGCGTTTCTACGCCCGCGTCCAGGAGGCGCTCGACCGTTACCACCCTGACCTCGTCTACCTCGACGACGGCCGGCTGCCGTTCGACGCGGGCAGCGTGGTGGAGTCGGATCCGCCCAGCACGGCAGGTCTCGACCTGCTGGCGTACTACTACAACACCTGCCCGACCGGCGGCATCGTGACGATCAAGGACGTGCCGTCCGCCGATCGCACCGCGGTGGTCCTGGACTGCGAGCGCCGCCAGCTCGCCGACGCCGAGCCGCATCCGTGGCAGTTCGACACCAGCGACGGTGAATGGTTCGACTGCGCCGACGACGACCCGATGTTCCACCCGCGCAAGAGCGCCAACCAGGTCATCCACGCCCTGATCGACGTGGTAAGCAAGAACGGCTGCCTGCTGCTCAACATCCCGCAGCACGCCGATGGCACCGTCGACGCCCACGCCCGGACCCTGCTGGCCGAGGTCGGCGCCTGGCTGCGGGTCTGCGGCGAGGGCGTGTACGGCACCACCCCCTGGGCCCGCGCCGCCGAGGGCACGACGGGGCTGGGCGACACCAAGGGCTACGAGGGTTACAACGAGGCCGACCGCGCCTACCGGCCGAGCGACATCCGCTTCACCCGGCGCGGCGGCGCGTTGTACGCCACGCTGCTGGCCTGGCCGGAAAGCCGGACCGCCGCGATCACCAGCCTGGGGACGGCCGCCGGGCTCCTGGAGGGCCGCCCGGCCGCCGTCGAGCTGCTCGGGCACGGCCCGGTCGGCTGGCGGCAGGCCGAGGAGGCGCTCTATGCGGACCTGCCCGCGCAGCCGCCGACCAAGGCCGCCTACATGCTCAAGATCACGGGAGTGCCATGGTGACGACCTTGCGAACGTGCGACCTCACCGACCCCCTCGGCATCGAGACCACCCGCCCCGCGTTGAGCTGGCGGCTGACGGTGCCCGCGCAGTCCGGATACCACATCAGGGCCGGCTCGGCCGAGGGCGCGGCGGACCTGTGGGACACCGGCGAGGTGGACGGCCAGGACCAGCACGTGATCTACGGTGGACGCCCGCTGGGCAGCCGCGCCGTCGCGTACTGGCAGGTGCGCGTGCGCGACGCGGAGGGCCGCTGGTCGGGCTGGAGCCCGAGCGCGCGGTTCGAGCTGGGCCTGCTCGACCCGGGCGACTGGACGGCCTCCTGGATCACCCACCCCGGCTGGCACGGCGAGGGCGACCCGCGGGCCGGCGAGGGCCACCCGCTTCCACTGCTGGCCGCGGAGTTCACCCTGGCGGGTCCGCCCGCCCGCGCCCGGCTCTACGTGGCCGGGCTCGGCGTCTACGTGGCGTCGATCAACGGCTCGCCGGTGACGGACGCCGTGCTGGAGCCCCCGTACACGGACTTCACCCGCCGCGTCGTCTACGCCGCCCACGACGTGACGCCGCTGCTGCGCGAGGGCGCGAACGCGATGGGCATCGAGCTGGGCCCGGGTATCGCGCACGTGTTCCCGCACCAGGACCGGTACATGAAGTTCTTCGGCTCCAAGGGCGCGCCCCGGGCGATCGCGCAGCTGGAGGTCGGTTACGCGGACGGGACGGCGGACCGGTTCGCGACCGGCGCCGACTGGCTGGCGACCGAGGGCCCGACGGTCCGCTCGCACTGGTACGGCGGCGAGGACCACGACGCCCGGCGTGCACTCGCGGGCTGGGACCGCCCGGGCGCGGACCGCTCGGCCTGGCGCCCCGCCACCGTGCTGCCCGGCACGACGGAGACGCTCCGGTCGCGGGCCTGCCCGCCGATCAGGGTCGTGGAGGAGCTCCCGGCCGTGGCGAAGCTCGTCGCCGCCGACGGCACGCCGGTCTTCGACGTCGGCACGGTCGTGGCCGGCTGGGCCGAGCTGCGCCTCGACCTCCCGGCCGGGCACTGCCTGCGGCTGCTGCCCGGCGACCAGCTCGACGCGTACGGCCGGGTGATCCAGTCGAAGCCCACGACCGGCGCACCGATCTTCAACGTCTACGTGACCATGGACGGGCCGCAGCGCTGGCATCCGCGTTTCCGCTACGACGGCTTCCGCTACGTCGAGGTGCAGGGCCTGCCCGGGCACGTCGGCGCCGAGGCCGTGACGGCGCTGGTGCTGCGGGCGGACAACGCCAGGGTGGGCACGTTCGAGACCTCGCACGCCCTGGTCAACGACATCCACACCATCATCGACCGGGCGCTGCGCGGCAACATGTACAGCGTCCTGACCGACTGCCCGCACCGGGAGAAGCTGGGCTGGCTGGAGCAGGCCCATCTGCTGTTCGACGTCGTCGCCTGCAACTATGACGTGGCCGCCTACTACCGGGAGCTGCTGGTCACCATGGCGGAGGCGCAGACTCCGGACGGGCTGGTGCCCGACACCGCACCCGAGTACGTGGTGTTCGACGGCGCCTTCAGGGACGACCCCAACTGGGGCGGCGCGCTCGTGCGCATCCCCTGGCAGCTCTACCGCTGGTACGGCGACACCACGGCGATGGAGACGCACTACGAGGCGATGTGCCGCTACGTCGGCTACCTGACCGGCCGCGCCGACGACGGCATCCTCGCTCACGGCCTCGGCGACTGGATCGGCCTGGACCCCGCGACGCCCGTGCCGCTGGTGTCGACATGGGGCTACTGGCGGGCCGCGAGCACGATGGCCCGGGTCGCGGGCGTGCTGGGCCACGGCGACGACGCCAAGCGGTACCGCACGCTGTCGGAACGCATCGCCACGGCGTTCACCGGCGCGTTCCTCGGCAAGGCGGGCACCCAGGCGTCGGACGTGCTCGCGCTCGACATGGGCGTGGTCCCGGCGGATCTCGCCCCTTCCGTGCTGGACCGGGTGGCCGAGGCGGTCGCGGGCGGCGGCATCACGGTCGGCGAGATCGCGCTGCCCGCGTTGTTCCGGGTGCTGAGCCGCGCCGGCCGCCACGACGCGCTGTGGGAGTTCGCCACCTCCACGGGCCGCCCCAGCTACGGCTACCAGGTACGGCACGGCGCCACCGCGCTGACCGAGGCCTGGGACGGGCCGACGCGGGGCCTGTCGCAGAACCACTTCATGCTGGGCGCGATCGACGCCTGGTTCTACCGCGGGCTCGGCGGGATCGGGCAGGCGCCGGGCTCGGCCGGCTTCCGCAGGCTGCTGATCGACCCGGCCGTGCCCGGCGGCCTGGAGTGGGTGCGGGCGAGCACCGGGACGCCGTACGGGCAGGCGGAGGTGTCGTGGGCGCGGCGGGAGGACGCGTTCACGCTGGAGGTGGGGGTGCCGCCCGGCTCGTCGGCCGAGATCCGGCTGCCGGACCTCCGCCTGCCGCGGCACACCGCGCCCGACGCCGCGATCGTGCTCGGTGAAGGCGTCTACGAGGTGCCGTCCGGCCGCTGGACGTTCGGGGCGAGCCGATGAGCACCGGACGCGACGCCATCGACCGTTACGACGCCTCCCGTGTCAGGACCCCGCACAAGACCGGCCGCCTGCTGATCGAGCCGTCCTGGGACCCGGACCGCTTCGACGCCCTCTTCGTCGACTGCCCGTTCGTGTGCTCCGACGGCGGCGAGTACCTCATGACCTACGTCGGCTTCGACGGCACCGGCTACCAGACCGCGGTGAGCCGTTCCCACGACCTCGTGACGTGGACCCCGGGCGAGGTGATCCTCCCGCGCGACCCCGGCCACCCGTACCGTCGCTACAACGCCGCGCTCACCTCGATCGTCCGCGACAACCGCCTGGACTCGGACGGCCAGGTGACGTGGGTGGACAGCCGCGTCATCGGGACGTACCACGCCTATCCGGAGCCGGGCATGGAGATGGGTGCGGCGGTCATCGGGTTCTGCGCCGGCGACGACCTGCGTACCTGGAAGGACGTCGGGTCCATGCTGCGCCCGCAGGACGGCGGCGCGTGGGAGCGGGGCGGGCTGTACAAGTCGTGGCTGCTGCGCCACGACGGGCTCTACTACTGCTTCTACAACGCCAAGAACCGCACCTACTCCGGCTGGCGGGAGCAGATCGGCTACGCCGTCTCCCCCGACCTCTGCCACTGGACGCGCCCGACGCTGGAACCGGTGGTGCGCAACGGCGGCGCGGGCGCGTTCGACGAACGGTTCGCCTCCGACCCGTGCGTGCTGCGGGACGGCGACTGGTGGGTGATGTTCTACTTCGGGCTCTCGTACGACGGCCACGCCCGCGAGAGCTACGCCGTCTCCCGCGACCTGCGGACCTGGCACAAGAGCGACGAGATCCTCATCGACGTGGGTCCCGCGGGCTCGGTCGACGACACCTACGCGCACAAGCCCGCGCTCGTCTCCCGCGGCGGCCGCGCCCACCACTTCTACACCGCGGTACGGCGTTGTGAGCCGTTCCGCGTCGGGGACCGCACGCTGACCGAGCGGCGCGGCATCTCCATGGCACACGCTTGAGGAGGAATCGATGGGCGAGTTGTCCCGTAGGGCGCTCCTGGCAGGGGCGGCCGGCGGCGCGCTGGCCGGCGCCGTGCCGGGCCAGGCGGCGGCGGCCGGTCCAGGGGCCGATTCGGACCCGGCGACCGCTCCCTGGAGGGATCCCGCGGTCGCCGCGTGGGGAACGGTGATGCCACGTATCCGGCAGCGCATCCGCCCGCCACGCTTCACCGGCCGCACGTTCCCGGTGACCGACCACGGGGGGCGCGGCGATGGGACCACGATGTGCACCGACGCCTTCAAGGCCGCCATCGCGGCGTGCGCGGCGGCGGGCGGGGGACGCGTGCTCGTACCCGCGGGAACGTACCTCACCGGCGCGATCCACCTGGCCGACAACGTTGAACTGCACCTCGACGCGGGCGCGACGCTCCGCTTCAGCCGCGACCCCGCCGACTACCTGCCCGTCGTGCACACCCGGTACGAGGGCATCGAGCTGATGAACTACTCCCCGTTCATCTACGCCTACGACCGGACCAACGTCGCGATCACCGGCCGCGGCACGATCGACGGCCAGGCCGACGCCACCCACTGGTGGGACTGGTCGGCCGACCCGCCGCCGTCCGAGCGCCCCGACAAGGACCTGCTGGCGGCGATGGCCGAACGCGGCGTCCCGGTCGCCGAGCGGGTCTTCGGCGCGGGCCACCACCTGCGCCCGAACCTGATCCAGCTCTACCGCTGCCGCAACGTCCTCATCGAGGGGGTGACGGTCCGCGACTCCCCCATGTGGAACATCCACCCGGTCCTGTGCGCGAACGTCACCATCCGCGAGGTCACCGTGGACAGCCCGCGCGGCCCGAACAACGACGGCTGCGACCCGGAGTCCTGCGTGGACGTGCTCATCGAGCGGTGCGTCTTCAACACCGGCGACGACTGCGTCGCCATCAAAGCAGGCAAGAACGCCGACGGCCGCCGCGTGAACGCTCCGTCGGAGAACCTGCTCGTTCACGGGTGTGTCATGCGCGACGGCAACGGCGGCGTGACGATCGGCAGCGAGACCACCGGCGGCGTGCGCTGGGTGTTCGCGTGGGACTGCACGATGAGCAGCGAACGCCTGGAGCGGGCGATCCGCGTCAAGACCAACCCCGAACGCGGCGGCTACGTCAGGGACCTCTACGTCAAGGACGTCACCGTGGGACAGGCCGCCGACGCGGTCATCGAGGTGGCCCTGAACTACGAGAACAAGAACACCGGCCCCTACTACCCCGACGTGGGCGCGATCGACCTCCGCAACCTCCGCGCCGGCCGAGCACCCCGCGCGTTCTCCCTGATCGGCAACCCCAGCAACCCCATTCGCGGCCTCCGGGTGACCAACAGCGTGTTCGAGGAGATGGCCGAGGCCGATCTCGTGCGCGACGTGACCGGCTTCGAGCTGCGCAACGTATGGATCAACGGCCGCCGGGTCTGAACGAGGCTAACCGAGCAGGGACCGGACGTACTCGCCGATCGGCTGCGTGGGGCGGCCGATGAGCTCCCGGAGCGTGCCGGGCGTGTGGGCGAGCCAGCCACGGGAGATGTTGACGTCCACGTCGGCCAGCACCTCCGGCATCGGAGCCGGCACGCCCGCGCCGGCCAGGACGCCCGCGTAGTCGTCCTTCGGCAGGTTCTGGTAGGCGATCTCCTTGCCGGTGACCGCGGAGATCTCGGCGCCGAGCTCGGCCAGGGTCCAGGCGGTGTCACCGGTCAGCTCGTACACCTTGCCCTCGTGGCCGTCGCCGGCCAGCACGGCGGCCGCGCCGGCGGCGTAGTCGGCGCGTGAGGCCGAGGCGATCCGGCCGTCGCCGGCGGCGCCGTACAGGGCGCCCAGCTGGGGAGCCATCATGATCGACTGCTCGTAGTTCTCGTGGTACCAGTTGTTGCGCAGGAACGTGTACGCCACCCCGGACGCCTTGATGTACGCCTCGGTCGCCTTGTGGTCGGCGGCGAGGGCCGCCTCGGTGAGGTCGGCGTTGGGCGCGCTGGTGTAGGCGAGCGTGGCCCCGGCCTCCTTGGCCGCGTCCACGACCGCCGCGTGCTGCTGCACCCGGTTGACGTCCAGGCCGGAGATGAGCAGCACCTTGGTGGCGTCCCGCAGCGCGGCCTTCAGCGTCTCCGGCCGGTCGTAGTCGGCTTCGCGTACCTCGACGCCGAGGTCGGCGGCCTTCTCGGGGGTACGCACCGCCGCGACGATCCGCTCGGCGGGAACACGCTTCTTCAGTTCCTCGATCACCAGCCGGCCCAGGTGTCCGCTGGCCCCTGTCACCACGATCATGATTACTCTCCTTCAGTACCTGCGATTCGGTTAGTACTTTCTATCAGAAAGCGCTGCGATCGCGTAAGGTGGCCCCCATGGAGGAGGAGTTCGAGAACCTGGTCGCCGATGTCTTCTCGCGCAAGTGCACCTCGCGCACGGTGCTGGAGACGATCACCGGCCGCTGGGCGATCCTGGCGCTGGCGGCCCTGTACGAAGGGCCTTACCGGTTCAACGCGCTGCGTCGTCGCGTCGACGGGGTCAGCGAGAAGATGTTGTCCCAGACCCTCCAGGCCCTCGAACGCGACGGCATGGTGCTGCGTGAGGCCGAGCACACGATCCCGCCCAAGGTCGAATACAGCCTCACCATGCTCGGCCGCGAGGCCGCCGAGCAGCTGATCCCGCTGATCACCTGGGTGGAGGGCCGCATGCCCGACGTCATGGCCTCCCGGGAGACCTATCAGGGTCGCTAGCTCACCTTCCGCGCTCGCAATCAGAGTTCAATCAGAGTACAGTCTGAGTATGAGCATCGGGCACATGGCATTCGAATCGGAATCCGTCTCGTTCACCGATCTGTCCCGGAACCCGAAGGCCGTCGCCGCCAGGGCCGCCGCCCTGGGATGCCTGCGCGTCACGCACCGAGACGCACCCGACATGGTGCTGACCACAGCCGTACACGCAGAGCGCACCCATGAGAACCTGACCACGGCGTCCCGGCTGTTCCTTGCCCTGATGAAGCAGGACGACGGCGCCAAGTCGCTTCTACTCGCGCTGCCCGAGGTGTTCCCGTGGGTGCGCCACCTGGACGATGCAGAAGTCCGGGAATTCACCGTCGAGCTCCTGGACGCGCTGTCCGACGCCGCTGAGCTGGGCGCCAGGGAGGCTGTGCACCGAGCGATCGTCTCGTGGCGAGCCACCGCGCGCATCAACGCCGACCCGGACCAGCTCAGGGAAGCACTCCGTCCACTCGGTGACGTCGACCTAGGCCCCGTCGAGGTGCACGAGTGAGCCCGAAGAAGGGCGATCGGGTCAGCGTCCCTCCACTGAGCGGCTGGAACGTCATCTACGGGACGACGGAGGCCGCGACCGGCTGGGAGGAGTTGTGCCGGGTGGCGCTGCCGAACGCACATCGCTGCCTGGAGGCCCTTCGTACCGACCCGCTGTCGCGGGCCAACTGGAACCGTCAGCACCAGCTCCGCGGCAGGCATGCCACCAGGGAATGGAAGGGTTCCGAGCTGGAGCAGTGGGAGTACGAGATCACCAGCGGCGGCCGGGTCCGCTACCTGGTCAGCCCGGATACCTCGACTGTGATCCTGGTGTACGCCTCCCCCCGACACCCGAAGGACACCGAATAGCCTCCAGCGCTTCGCGCTTGCAGAAGGTGGAGCGGATCTTGGCGTGGCCACTGGTGAAGCCGGTGTCTTCCGCTCTTTGGGCCACTATCGGTTGGCGGTCGTCCAGGGGAATGGGGCGAGGTCGGGCTCGACCCAGCTGGTACGGGCCTGGGGGCCGGCCAGCGTCGCGGAGCGGTAAAAGCGGCTGATCAGGCGCTTGTCGAGCAGCGCGGGATGCCGTTCGGCGAAGGCGGCGAAGTCCGACTGTTCGTGCTCGGCCACGTGGTGGGCCACCAGCTCCACCCAGGCTCGGCTGACCGTGACGTGGTATTTCTGGGGTGCCCCTGCGTAGCGGGCGGTGCGCTGGATGCCGTCACTGACCAGGGCGATGGCCGCGGGCATGCCGACGCGGCGCACTGCCAGCCAGGTCAGGTGGACGTGCTCGCGGTGGCCGAAGGTGCCGGCGGATGCCGTCACCTCGGCCATCAGCTCATCGAAGACACGAGTGCTCTCGGACGCCTCGGGTTCGGTCTCCGTCATGAGGACACCTCGGCCAGGGCACGCAGGACGGTGTGAAAGCCGGCGATGGCCTCAGCGGGCAGACCGCCGAGCGCGCGGGCTTCCACCTCGGCCAGGGTCTGCCGAATGGTGTCGGCGGCCAGGCTGCCGGAGGAGGTCAGCTCGATGACCACGACACGGCGGTCGCCCGGTCGGGTACCGCGCGTGATGTGGCCTCGGCGCTCCAGCCGGTCCAGCACGCTCGTCAGCGTGGTCGGGCGAGTGCCGGCTGCGGCGCCGAGTTCGGAGATGGTCCGTGCCTGACCGTCCGCCAGGATGGCCAGGGCGTTGATCTCGGAAGCGGTCAGATCGAGGTCAATCAGCTTGGCCATGAGGAGATGCAGAGTGGCATGAGTAGCGCGTTGCAGTGCGAGCAGCGCCGAGCCCCAAGGCGGTACGGAGGATGAAGTCACGACATTGGAATATACGAGATCGTAGTAACTGCCGCAAGCCGACCGCAATCGCTCCCCAACTCGTTAGCGTGGCGGCCGTGGCGACCATCGCCTGCCATGGCTTGATGAGGTCAGCGCACCTGGCCTCTGAGTAGGGCAAACCACATGGCCTCGGCCTTTCGCCGGTGCCATCGCGTCGTCTCCTTGAAGGTGCCTTCGGAGGTTCGACGGATGAACCACAGGCCACCGGAAGCGCAGAGTTCGTAGATCGGTCCTGTGTGGTGGCAGGTCCAGGCGTACACCCTCGGACGTTCGTCGGCGCGAGACTCGCCCCAGTCAAGCGAGTCGCAGTCGGGGGCTGGGGGAGGGAGGTGGGGACTCATGCAGGAGTCGTCAAAGATCAAGGGAGGTGCCGTGCTGGGCTCTCATCTCTACGGAGAGCATGAGATGGAGCAGGTCTTCGGGGGTGTGCGCGTCGATCACGACGCACTGGGTGGAGTTCCAGCATGCGAAAGCGGAGAGGCCACGACGCCAGGGGGACCACATGACCATCCAGCCGGGGCTCCGCTGCTGGATGGTGGCCGCCAGAGCACGTCCTTCGTCATCGCGCATCACTCGCCGCCCTTCCCAGGGAGGAGCTGACCCGTGCACCATGCCGTGGGACGGTAGGCCGGTGCCAATGTCTCGTGTGTCAAGCGACTCGTCATAGATCCGCAGGAAACGCCATGACGCGCCTGCACTCCACAGCAGAACTGTGCAGAGATGACGCATCAATGCGGCGTTGCCCCTGCGGACCAGCGCATTGACGAGGAATACTCCAGTAAAGACTCCTGTCAGCCCGCGCGGGAGGTAGCGGACCGTGTCCCTACGGCGGCAAAGGCTTATTCAACGCCGCAAGGCGTTGGGTTTCTCGCAAGAGCAATTGGCTCACACCATTGGGGTCGAGCGATCGACTGTCGTGCGCTGGGAGAGTGGCGAAACGGAGCCACGCCCGTGGCAGCGTCCCAAGCTGGCGGTCGTGCTGAAGATCTCGCTCGATGAGGTGGACGAACTCCTCACACCCCAAGCGAACGAGGCCCCGGAGGCCGAACGGCTCGACTTCGCCTTGCGTCATCCGGCAGCCGTGGACTTGGTGACCGTGGCGCATCTGGCAGAGCGCGTGGAGCGCCTCAACGCCGAGTACGACACCGCGCCCTCCGCATCGCTCCTGGCGGATGCCGGCCACAGTCACAGCCAGGTCACCCTCCTGCACAACTTCGCCCCGAACGGGCGCATCCGCCGTGAGCTGTGCATCTCGCTTGCCGAGTCGGCCACCCTGATGGGCCAGCTCGTGTGGGACGCATCACAGAGGCGCGACGACGCTGTGTCGGTGCAGTACTTCGACCAGGCGATCGCCGCCGCCAGGGAAGTCAGAGATCCCATCCTCGAAGCTCACGCCCACCTCCGCAAGGGCTTCGTCGCCCTGTACGGCACGAAAGACGCCAGAGAAGGGCTGCGCCTCTGCAACGAGACGACGATTGTCAGTCGGAACGCCAGCGACGTACTCACCGGTCTGGGGTTTCTGCACGTCAGCGAGGCGCACGCGATGCTGGGAGAAAGGCGCGACTACGAAAAGGCCCTGGGAAAGGCGGAGGACAGTTTCGCCCGCATCCACAACGACGATGAAGCCCTGCACATGTTCTCGCCAACCCAATTCGACCGCCTGGCAGGCTCCTGCTACCTGTCCCTCGGCGTGAACGACAAGGCCGAACAGATCCTGACCAAGTCGGCGCGCAGCCTGGTCCGCTGGAAGAAATCCCAGTCCATCGTGCTGGGCAACCTCACACTCGCCTATATCCGGCAAGGCAAGCCGGAAGATGCATGCGGCACCCTGCACAAGGCCATCGACCTCATCGAGGAGACGCGCGGGGGAGGCGGACTCAACATCGCCTTCACCGCAGGCAGAGAGCTCGCGCCGTGGCGCCACGAGTCATGGGCGCAGGAGATCAGCGATCGGCTGTTCGCGCTGATGGCGACGTGATGGACTGGCGGCATGAGCCTCGACGATGACAAGAGCACGGTCCGGGAACGGATCTGGTCGGCCCTAATCGAAGCCGAGATCTCCACACCGGACACACGCGGCCACATCCCCCAGTTCATCGGCTCCGACAGGGCGGCCGAACTACTCGCGACCACGGATGCCTGGCGACGAGCGCGCACGGTGAAGGCCAACCCGGACACGGCACAGCTGCCGGTGCGCGCTCGAGCCCTGGCCGAAGGCAAGATCCTCTACATGGCGGTCCCGAAGATCGCCACTATCGAGCCGTTCTACCTCATTGATCCGGCGCGCTCCACGCTGCCCCCTGGCCAAGCCGCCTCCAGCAGCACAGCCGCACATGCCAGCCCTCGCGTGGGCCCAGAGCACATGCTCCCGATCGACCTGATCGTCTGCGGCACCGTCGCGGTCAACCGGGAGGGCGTACGGCTAGGCAAGGGAGCGGGTTACTCCGACATCGAGGTGGCTCTCCTGATCGAGGATGGCCTTGTCACCGACGACACGCTGATCGTCACCACGGTGCATTCGCTCCAGGTGGTCGATGAACCGCTGCCAGAAAGCGCGCACGACTTTCGGGTCGACCTGATCGTCACGGAGAAGGACATTGTCCCCTGCCAACGTTCTCCACGCCCCAGCGGGGTGATCTGGTCCAGCATGCCCGCAGACAAGATCGCAGCAATCCCGATCCTCGGCTCTCGCGCCAAGAACAACTTGAGCTAGATCAGCGGGCATCACTCGCTATGTAAGCCGCATTAGGCGACCAGAAGGATGCAGGCTTGATTTGAATGTCAGGGAACGAGGGCAGGCCACGGATCGAGACCCGGGTCGGAATGCAGGCAGACCAGTGGTCGGTGCGCCCTGATAGCCAACTCCAAACCTTCTTCAAAGCTTTTGCCCAGCTCCCAAATCCACCCCATTCCCGCAGCTACCACCCTGCCCCGCACCTCAATGAATACACTCGAATAACTTAGCCACTCTCCTATAGGGAAATAGCTGCCCCCGAGAATATTCTCGATCTCTTGACTCAACTCACGTTGACCGGATCCTGCCAGCAACGGATCGAAATTAAAGGGCTCATCATTGCTAAAATTTGGCCCACTGGAGTTGACTGGTTCAATAACTAGTCCTCCCAAAGAGGACAATACCTCCCGAGCGAGAGCGCTGGCGTTATAGCCCTCGCGCGCCAATGAGGCGGCCCACCGACTGACGTCAACTCTCCGCTCTGGCCACCACCCTGATGCTCTGATGGCGGCCAACACGTCCCGGTGCATCAAGTCGAACTCGATTTTCGACATCTTCTCATTAATAAATGGATAGATCATCCAGAAGTCGTCCACAACGCCCGCATGGCCTGCCCGGCAGACCGTGCTTGTCCGCATTCGATGACATTGAATTCCTCGACTACATGGTTCGCATCCTTCCGCCACTGATCGCCGTAGGACCCTCGGCCCTCTGCGCCTGAATCAGACAGTGCACCTCGGCGCAGCCTCCGTGATGGCCTGCATCGTCGAGTGGAAACCGCCACGACGCCATCGAGCGCATGGCGGGCTCGCTATGCTGATCCTCATTCGGATAAGGCCAGTGCATTCTGACCAGGTCCGTGGGCAGTCACCCCTTTGGGCGAATATGCCGGTGGAGGAGTAGCGTTCACCTCCGCCATGGCCCATTATACTCGGATTCTTGGAATCGTATACCAGGTCGAATCCGTGAAGGTGTTGGAGAGCGTTACGGACCATCGGATCGTTCAGGGCAGCATCCCGCTCCTCGACCCAAGGTGAAGTCCATTCGTGAACTTCACGGCGCGTCGCTCGGCCATCTATCAATACCTGCCAGCGTTCCTTTACATCCGCCCGACTGGGGACAGAATAGGAATTTGTTATGGCCACACTCCCTCCCAAGTTCCCTTATTAATCTTGTTGTCGAGTTCAGCCTGCGTCAATCATTGAACAACAGTGGTCGGCGCTCCAGAAAAGGGGTACTCATGTCCCCGACAGCAACGGAATACGTTCCATTTCCATTGTCGTGTGAACGCGTCGATTGCGGAAGCAATCAGTGAGTCGGATTCGCCTACTCGTACAGAGTTGCCGCTGCCAGCATTTCTCCTATTAGTTTCCATGAAGGTTGCTCGGGCTCATCAAGACCTTGATTTCTAAAGTAGCCTCTCATTGCATAAAGCCAGCCCGATAGGCCGTCCAGGAAGCGTGAAAGATTGCCATTCTCCCACTCCTCCGCTTCCGGTGAAGCCGCAACAGCAGCCATCGCTGCGACGAAATTCGCCAAGTCTTCCCTTGTTACGATGCGATCAGCTTCAGCCACAAGGTCCATGCCATTCATCACCCCTAACCTGGATACCTACGCCATCCGTCTCCGTCGTGAACTTCTTACGCCACTCCCTTCGAATCTCGGCTGGCGTTGCCATCCGATACGGGACAGAATCTAGCCCAGCCTGCTGAAACGCCACGAGACGCCGATTGTCTAGCGTATAGCGTTTACCGTCCCGCTCCACCAGACGAATTGGATCGAGATCATGCGGGCTTAATGTGCCATTTCTAAGTGCGTCCCTAGTCTCCTCGACAGAGTGGCCAGACTTAAATAGGCGACTTACACTGTCCTGCGTAAAACGAACCTCGTTCGGATCGATTTCATCGAAGGGATCGGTACTGTTATGGACCAGGATAGCTTGATCCCCGGCCAGGACATGGTAGGTATGCAGGTTGTCGACGGTCAGGTTGTAGACACTCTGGACGGCGGTCCGTGCTTCGGTGGCCGCGATCTGTACGTAGGTGCCTGCTGAGGTTTGCAGCCACATGCCTGGTCGCAACTGCCCCGCGTCGACCCACTCGCGCAGGGTTGGGACCCAGAAGGGGTGGTTGTCGGTGGCTATGACTTTGTCGGTTGCGGTCCCGCGAGGGCCGTCCACGTCCATCGTGATCTTGATGATATATTTGACGCCGTCGCCAGCTATCAACGCAGTGACAGGTTTGGCTCCGGTTCGTCCCGTCCGCGGATCGGTCGCGGTCACCTCATCGCCGATCTTGACGTCTTCGATGACCTTCGTGCTGCCGTCGGCCATGAGAATCCGGGTGCCGGAGACGAAGCTGTTGCCTTCGTGAGGGTTACAGGATCGTGCGCTGGGCGGTTTAACAGCGGCTGCCCCATCTAGACATTCGCCTGTTTTGTAGGGGTTGGGAGTGCAGTGGATGATGTAATCCGGGTATGGCGGGTGGGGATTTCCCTTGGGCGCAGCTTCTGGGTTAGGTGGCGTGGGTCCTCCCCCGGGCACATCCGGCGTAAAGAGTTCCGGAATCAGTGCTATGGGTGCGAGCACTATCGGCACAACAGCTTCCACAACGCCACCGAGGGCCAGGGTGGCGTTAATGAGGATAATTGGGATCGGCCATAGATCGTCTAGCGCCGGATGACCGTCGATCATGCACTTCTTGCCGCAATTGGGCCGATCAATTTCTGGGCCCCAGCACCAGACAGCACAGGGATCCCTGTCACGGTCATCATCGCGGTCGCCCACGGGCTGGCCACCAGGGGGATTGTGCCTGCTGGGAGGGGTCCTAGGGGTCGAATTTTGCTGAGAGTTCGCCCCGTTCTGCTGCGTGCCACGGTTATTGTTAGGACACCTATTGCTATATTCGGCGCACGGGTCCTTCGGCGGCGACGGCGGCTGGTTGCAATCGACGGTCTTACCGGAGGCGTCTTTGCACACGTCGTAAGGTGTGAGAGGGCGGTTCGCGAGTTGATGCCCCTTTGATCGCTTGCGCTGCATGAGGAGTGCTGGTCACGGGCTCGTTGCCGGGCTATGGACGCGGCTGAGCGAACAATCCTGGCTCGATCTCCACGAGAA